>CANQUZ010000126.1 GCA_947627165.1 uncultured Roseburia sp. | reverse complement strand
TATGCTCATTCATGCAAGCATGATTCGCCTACGAGGCTGCTTATGGCTGAACTGTTACAAGCGCAGAATGGCGCAGGGAAAAAGAATTGATTTTTGGCGGAGGCGTGTGCTATACTCATGAAATGCGGGCGGACGCCTGCAAAATTTAAGAATAAGATAAGAGGCGATGTTTATCAAACAGCGACAGAAACTGGCGGTTAAGTGGGCGCTTGTAATCCTCCTGTTGGGGATTATTGTATATACCTTCCGAAATTCCGCCGGTCCTATTTTATCACAGTTAAAAGAAACGAAGCCTGCAGTGATTGCTGTCATATGTATGATGAGCGCGGTATATCATGTATTAGAGGGGCGGATTACAGAAATCCTTGCAAGGGAATACCAGCCGGGGTTTACCTGGAAGATGGGGATTGCAAATGCCTTGTACTGCTCTTTTTGCCGCGTGGCGACCTTAGGGAGCGGTTCCGGCGTGGCGGCAGTTTATTACCTGAATGAACACGGCGTCGGGTATGGACAGGCGTTCGGCCTGTATATGCTGCAGTATGCGCTCCACAAAATCAGCATTGCATTATTTTCCCTGTTGTTTTTTGTGCTGAGCTGGGGGGATATGCGCTTGCATTTCCAGGCGTATCTGGGGCTGCTGTTGATGGGATACCTGGTTACGGCGGTGATTGCCGTATGTCTGATTTTATGCTGCTGTTCGGCGCGGTTTCATCGGGGATTGTTCCGTGTGCTGGACCTGGTGAATAGAAAAGCAAACAATAAATTGGGTGTTCTGATAGCGCAGCTTTGGGAACAGTGCAGCATGATGGAAGAGGCTTCGAGATATCTGCTGCGGCGGAAATCCATGATTATCCGAATCATCGGACTAAATATCTTCAAACTTTGTTTTTGGTATGCGATACCTTACGTTCTCTTAAGGGAGAAAGCCGATATAGCCCTGCATATGGCGATGGCAGTCACTTCGCTGTCCGTCATGTTGGCGGCGGTGCTGCCTGCTCCGGCGGGGATTGGAACGACAGAGTTTGTATTTATCACGCTTTTTTCTGAAATCACAGAGGAAAAGACGGCTGGGGCTGCCTCTCTGCTGTACCGTTTTGCCGTATTCGTATTTCCGTTTTTGATGGGAGCCGTTGTCGTCGCCGCCCGCCGTTTTAAGAAAAAGAGGGGGAGCGCGGCAAGTGCAAAGAATAGCTTCGGAAATAAGGATAACATATAAAGCCACTTAAAATTGAGGTAACAGTTCAGCCATAAGCAGTCTCGCAGGCGAATCATGCTTGCATGAATGAGTATACGAGACTGCTTATGGCTGAACTGTTACAAATTGAGGACATGATGAGGTTAAAATTATATTTTGATAAAAGGAACCTGACGGCGTTGGCGGTTGTGATGGCTGTCATGGGAGTGCTTTGCCTCTGGCTGCGTTTCCCGCCGTGGGCGCTGTTGGGGTTTGGGGCGCTTTATTTTCTGATAAAAAGCCTGAAAATAGAATTAAGCGATAAAATGCCTTGGCTCTGGACGGCGCCATTGCTGGTTGGCAGCAGTATCTTTAGCGCGTATCAGGTACAATATCTGCTGTTAGACCAGGAACTGCGGGCAAAGATTTCAGACGCCAAGATGTTTCAGAATAGTTTATGCTGTCTGGTTGTATATCTTGTGGTGCAGGTTTTTGCCAATCGCGCGGGACTTGCCTGCATCATCTCCCATATCGGTCTGATGCTTTTGGCAGGGGTGAACTACTTTGTCTATTTATTCCGGGGAAATGAATTTATTTTCAGCGATTTAAAATCCATCGCTACCGGGCTGTCTGTGGCGGGGAATTACCGGTTTGCGCTGGACGTGCGGGCTGTGTACGCCATGATGGGCACGGTTCTTTATGTGGCGCTGGCGCGTAAGTTTCCGGTTTTCTTTAAAAGAAGGCTCTGGATGGGCGGCATCTGCATTTCCATTGCAGTGCTCTGCGGCGCTTATCTTGGCTATAAGACAGAGAATTATGTTACGGAAACCTGGGAGCAGAAGGGAAGCTATCGCAATGGCTATATTTTGAATTTTGCGCTCAGCATCCGGGATTCCTTTGTGAAAGAGCCCAAAGAATATTCCCACAAGGCGGTGGAGGCACTGGAAGCGCAGTATGGGAAGACGGCGGCGGACGAGGGAGAGCGTCCCACCCTGATTGTCGTGATGAATGAGTCTTATGCGGATTTAACGGTGGTGGGAGATTATCAGGTTAATATGGAGCCTGCGCCCTTTTACCGTTCCCTGACAGAAAATACGGTAAAAGGCTATGCACTTTCTTCCGTGTTTGGAGCGAAAACCCCAAATTCGGAGTGGGAATTTTTGACAGGCAATTCCATGGCGTTTCTTCCCAGCGGTTCGGTGGTGTATCAGCAGTATATTTCCGAGGAACCGACCTCGATGGTATCAAACCTGAAAAATATCGGGTATACCTGCGTGGCGATGCACCCCTATTATGAGACAGGATGGAGCCGCAATACAGTCTACCAAGACCTGGGGTTTGATGAGACATATTTTCTGGAGGACTTCGACCAGAAGGCAACCCTAAGGGAATACATAACGGATCGGCAGCTATATGAAAAAATCATTCATCGCTTTGAGGGGAAAAAGGAGAAGGAAGATTTATTTATCATGAGTATCTCCATGCAGAATCATGGCGGGTACACGGAAAAATATCAGAATTTTAAAGAGGAAGTCCGGCTTCTCGGGGCGAATTACCCGGATGTAAATCAGTATTTATCCCTGGTGCATGAGAGCGATAAGGCGTTGGAATATCTGATTTCTTATTTTGAGCGGGTGGAAGAACCGGTGGAAATCGTCTTTTTTGGAGATCATCAGCCGAGCCTATCCTCCCATTTTTACCCCTACCTTAATGGAAAAGGGCTTTCCCGCCTGACGTTAAGGGAGCTGGAAAACCTTTATACGGTGCCATTTTTTATCTGGACGAATTATGAGAGCAGGGAGGAAGAGGGAGTTATGACAAGCCTGAATTTCCTGTCCGCTTTGGCGTTAGAGAAGGCTGGCATCGCGCTTCCGCCATACCAGCAGTTCTTAGCGGACCTGATGGAGGTAACGCCGGCAATCAACGCCCGGGGATATTACTCAAAATCAGCAGGGAAATTCAAGCATATAGAGGATGCGGCGGGAGAGGAAGCGGAGTGGATTTCCAAATATGAGACGCTCCAGTATAATGAAATGTTTGACCGGAAGGGAAAAAGCGAGCTGTTTTTTCCCTATCTCATAAGCGGTGATACAAAACAGATTGACAGCAATAATTAAATATATTATTATTTTACCGTGGTAAAATGAAAAAGCAATAAAGGAATGAATTATCACACGGATTAAGAAGAAAGCAGACGAAGTCTTGCAGGAATGAGGAAACGAAATGAAAGAGAAAAGAAGCAGTTTTACAAGCAGTATCGGATTTGTCATGGCCGCCGCCGGCAGTGCCATTGGACTTGGAAACCTTTGGAGGTTTCCCTACTTAGCGGCACAGCACGGAGGGGGCATTTTTATCTTGGTGTATGTGGTGCTGGCTCTTACCTTTGGCTTTACAATGCTGATGACGGAGATTGCCATTGGAAGGAAGACAAAGCTCAGCTCAATCGTAGCGTATAAAAAGCTTGACAAGCGGTTTGGATTTTTAGGGTATCTGGCATTTTTGGTGCCGTTGATTATCCTGCCTTATTACAGCGTTATTGGCGGATGGGTGCTAAAATACATGGTTGTGTTTTTTACCGGCAAGGGAGGGGCGGCTGCGGATGACGGTTTCTTTTCAGCGTATGTCGGAAGCACTGTTTCGCCGCTGATTTACTTTTTGATTTTTTTCATAGCCACCATGCTTGTCATTATCTGCGGAGTGGAGAAAGGCATTGAGCGTGCCAGCCGCTTCCTGATGCCAGTCTTATTTGTGATTACGGTTGGAGTCTGCATTTACATTATGACGATTCCCGGATCTGCAGAAGGAATCAAATACTATCTGTTGCCGGATTTTTCAAAGTTTTCCTTGAAGACAGTGTGCGCAGCCATGGGGCAGCTGTTCTTTTCCATGAGTATCGCCATGGGAATTATGGTATCGTATGGTTCCTATGTAAAAGATGATGTAAATTTATCAAAAGCGGTAAACCATATTGAGATTTATGACACGCTGATTGCACTGCTTGCAGGTTTTATGATTATTCCGGCAGTTTATATGTTCAGCGGGGAAGAAGGGTTAAAGTCCAGCGGCGTCGGCTTAATGTTTATGACCTTGCCAAAAGTATTCGATTCTATGCCGATGGGAAATATTGTTGGAGCCTGTTTCTTTGTATTGGTGTTAGTGGCGGCGTTGACGAGTTCCATTTCCATCATGGAAGCAACAGTTTCCATGGCGATGGATCGCTTTAAACTGTCGCGCAATAAGGCGGCAATCCTTATTTTCGTGATTAGCATTGTATTGGGCATCCCATCTTCCTTAGGAAATGGCGCATGGTCTCATATCAAGCTGATAGGAATGGATTTCCTTACGTTTTTTGATTTTGTTACGAACAGTGTTTTGATGCCTGTCGTAGCTTTTGGAACCTGTATCCTGGTTGGCTGGTGTTTGGGAACGAAGGTAATTGAGGATGAGATTACCAAAAACGGAGAGAAGTTCTCCCGTCTTGCTATCTTCCGCGTGATGCTGAAATATATTGCGCCGGTCTGCATGGTAGTGATTTTGTTATTCTATACTTTGTCGCAGTTTGGGATTATTTCGGTTTAAAAGGCAGAGCGGCCGTTTGGATGAACGGACGGCAAAAGAACCTGCTCTCTTTGGAGGGGCTGTTGTGAAAATGGTGGGACATCTGCGGATGGAGCATCGTTGGAAACGACAGCCCCGTTTTTGGGCACAAAAGTTTTGTGAACAAAACGTAACAGTTCCGCCCACACCATTCGCAATCCCGCACTACGTGCTTCAAAACTTACTATCGTAAGCGGATTGCTCATGAACGGGCGTTCTGCTCATAAGCAGTCTCGTATGCTCATTCATGCAAGCATGATTCGCCTGCGAGACTGCTTATGGCTGAACTGTTACCACAAAACTGAAAATAGACTCCGAAGAGTTTGTGGTTTATGATATAATAAAATAATAAGAAAAGCGCCGCTTGCGGTGGGCGGCATTTGACGAGTATTCCCATCGAGACAACAGTCGGGATGGCGTAATATGATACAAAAGCAGTGCAGAAATGAGGGAAAAATGTTGGAATTGAAAGAATATGTTTCATTTTTTAAAAGTTTGATTGACCAGGACAGGAGCGCAGTCGTTATCTGCAATCTGGAACACGAAATTATCTATATGAACCCGGCGGCAGTCCGCAGCTACGAAAAGCGGGGCGGGGATAAGCTGATGGGGAGGAACCTGTTGGAATGCCATAATCCGGAATCGGTGGAAAAGATTAAGAAAGTTGTGGATTGGTTCGCCCGGTCCGAGGAACATAATATCGTATATACCTTTCATGATGAGAAACAGAACAAAGTCGGATATATGGTAGCCTTAAGAGAGAACGGAAAGCTGATTGGCTATTATGAAAAGCATGAATACCGCAATCCGGAAAGCATGAAATTTTACGATATGTGAAACGATAAGAGAACAGGCAGCCACAAAGGAGGAATCAGTAGAATGGACAAAGTGACGTTAGGTACAACGGGAATTACGGTAAATAAAAACGGCTTCGGGGCTCTGCCCATCCAGCGCGTCAGTAAGGAAGACGCGGTGAAATTGGCAAGGAAGGCTTACGCTGCAGGCATCACTTTTTTTGATACGGCAAGATTTTACAGTGACAGTGAAGTAAAACTGGGAGAGGCATTTGAGGGAATGCGCGAAAAGGTTTATCTTGCCACAAAGACAGCTGCGGAGAACGTGAAAGAGTTTTGGGAGCAGCTGGAAACATCCCTGTCTAATCTGCGGACAGATTATATTGATATTTATCAGTTCCATAATCTGCCCTTCTGCCCAAAGCCGGGAGACGGGACCGGGCTTTATGAGGCGATGCTGGAGGCGAAAGCGCAGGGGAAAATACGCCATATCGGCATCACGAACCACAGGCTTGCAGTGGCGGAGGAGGCTATTGACTCCGGGCTTTATGAAACGCTGCAGTTTCCGTTCTGCTATCTGGCGTCGGAAAAAGACATTGCCCTGGTGGAAAAGTGCAGGGAGGCGGGCATGGGATTTATCGCCATGAAAGCGCTTTCCGGCGGATTGATTACCAACTCGGCTGCGGCTTATGCCTTTGAAGCGCAATATGAGAATGTGCTGCCTATCTGGGGCGTGCAAAGGGAAGCGGAACTGGATGAGTTTATTTCTTATATAGATAACCCGCCCGCAATGACGGAGGAAATCGCCAAGGTGATTGCTAACGACAGGGAGGAGCTGAGC
>CANQUZ010000125.1 GCA_947627165.1 uncultured Roseburia sp. | reverse complement strand
GAGCAGAACGCCCGTTCATGAGCAATTTTGAAGCACGTAGTGCGGGATTGCGAATGGCGTGGGCTGAACTGTTACTTATTTTTTTCTCCACTGGGCGTAAAGGATTATGGTCCCGCCCTTTTTCTCCGCCAGATTTTTTACGCTCTGCCTGTTTTTATAACTTTTTCCTCTCCCATTCTTTTTGGTGTTCCACCCGGTAAAGACAAACCCCTTCTTCTTAAATTTATTGGCGGACAACTGATAGGACTTTGCGTATTCCCGATTGGTCAAATCGCGCATTTTGCCGGAGGTCGCCCCATTCCCATGAAACTTGATTGTGTAACGATTCGCTTCCCACTTTGCGTAGAGCGTCTTTTTTCCCGCGTCTCCTTTTTTTATTGCGGTAACTTTCTTTTTAAATTTGGGGTCGGAGTACCATCCCTGAAACGTATGTCCCTTTTTGGTCGGATTTTTCAGTGCAATCGTCTGTGTGCCTTTTTGGTAAGCGGTTGGGTTTTGTTTGTGATTCGCCCCTCCGTTTAATTTATAAACAATCCGATAGCTTTCTTCCGTCTCCTTTTTTTCTTCCGTTATTTCCGCACTCGCCTGCGTACTGTCCCAGTAACCATCGCATACTGCGACTGCCTTTATATTCGTATATTGGTCTACCAGAAAACGTCCTTTGTATTTTATGGATTTCGCGGAAGCGGCAGAAGGCGTCGTCCCATCCAGCGTATAGTAAATGCCCGCGCCCGGCGTTGCGGAGGTTAGCGTCACTTCTATTTTTCCCGTCCCATCCGCTTTTCCCTTTATTTCCGGGGCTGCCGTCACGGAAGTGATGGTCGGGAACCTCCCTTCCTGCCATCCGGAAAACGTAGAATCCAAGGTACAGGGCGGAAGGTACCCCATCCAGAGATTTTCTTCCGCATGGCTTAGTCTCTGGGGACCGTTGTCATAGTAATTATCATTCCTCGCAAAGAAATCATAATAGATTTTAGTTCCGCCCACATCATCCCACGTACAGTCTACATTATACCAGGAATCGTTGATGCGCACTTTATTCCATTCATGCCCCATGCTGGTAACTGCCACCGCATCTAACCCGGAACTGTTGCACATCATCTCAAACGCCTGGGAATATCCTGCGCACACAGTCAAATCTGTGCAAAACACGCTGTAGGCCGTCTGGGAATAAGATGTGTTTTCCCATGCAAACTGCTTTCTCTGCCCCTCCTGCGTAGAAACATCAAAATCATAAATAGCATAATTGTAATCCACTTTCTGTATAATCAGATCATGGATCAGCTTCGCCTTTTTTTCCTGGCTGCTTACTGCATCAATCTGCTTCTGCCACCGTTCCGCCTGAGCCTTTACCGCCGCTGTGGCTTTCGACCTGGCTCTCCCCTCTGCAAAGCCAGGGTAAACGATAAGGCCAAATACTTCCTCGCCGTTGCAGTACCCTTTATAACATCCGTTTTTCAAAAAATAATACTGCGGATTGGAATAGCGAAACATCGAGATTACATTTGAAGCCTGGGCATCTGTCAACCCTCCGGCCGATATCGCTTCCGTATAATATTCGCGTCCAATGTTGCTGTAAACTGCGTTTTTCTTAGTCGTCAGATACCCCAGGCACATGGAGCTAAGGGCATCCCAAAAACGCTTCTCCGAATCTGACATCTGATTATAAAAATAATAGCTCGAATACTTATCCCAATCGGAATCATAAACGGCGGACGTCTTAAATCCTATCTCCGCCTGCAGCTCTTCCTCCTGCTCCATCCCGATATCCGCCGCCTGGCCGCCATAAATTTGCGTCTCCTCAACCTGGGGCAAAATGTATTCTTCCGGCCGGATCAGACCGCCCGGCGGCGTTTCCGCCACGGCAGCCGCTGCCGTTTTTGCGGCGTCTGCATCAGCTGCATACGCCACTGCACCCCCTTTCGGCGCTAACATGGATCCTGACGCTGCAAAGAGCGCCAAAGTTACTGCAATCCATTGTTTTTTCAAGTCCGTGTTTCCTCCATTTTAAAAACTACTGTCCATTTTCTTGTTTCTTCCATTTCGCATAAAGCGTCAGATTGCCCGTGCTTCCTTTGGGGATGCTCGTTATTTTCTTTTTATACTTGCTGTCTTTGTACCAGCCTAAAAACCGGTACCCTGCTCGAGTCGGATTTTTTAAAGCAATCGTTTTATCTGTGTACTTGTAGCTTGATACGTTCTTTCTGTTGTTCTTCCCTCCCTTCAACTGATAAGAAATCTTGTACGTCACCGCCGTCCATTTCGCATAGAGCGTCAGGTTGCCCGTGCTCCCTTTGGGGATGCTCGTTATCTTATTTTTATACTTGCTGTCTTTGTACCAGCCTAAAAATTGATAACCTGTTCGGGTCGGATTTTTTAAGGTAATCGTTTTATCTGTGTATTTGTAGCTTGATACGTTCTTTTTGTTGTTTTTCCCGCCCTTTAGCTGGTAGGAAATCTTGTACGTCGCCGCCGTCCATTTCGCATAGAGCGTCAGGTTGCCCGTGCTCCCTTTAGGGATGCTCGTTATCTTATTTTTATACTTGCTGTCTTTATACCAGCCTAAAAATTGATAACCTGTTCGGGTCGGATTTTTTAAAGTAATGGACGCGGACGCCTTTGTATAAGAAGATGGGTTGTTCTTGTGATTTTTCCCACCGTTCAGCTGATATTTAATCGTGTAGCTCTTTCTCGTCCACTGTGCATACAGCGAAATGCTGCCCCCTGCTTTTTCCGTGAGATTGCGGATGCGCTGCTTATCTTTGTATGATGTGCCGCTGCCGTCTTTTTGGGTGTTCCATCCGCTAAAAATATATTCCGATTTCTGGAAGTTATTCTCCGGAAGCTGATACTCTGCATCATAGCTCAAGTTGTTCAGTGCAGCCATAGATCCGCCGCTGCTCCCATTGCCGTAAAATACAATGCTGTAACGGTTCGGCTCCCATTTTGCGTAAAATGTTCTGTCCCCTGTGCTGTCTGCTGGAATGTCCCATACCCTGTTTTTGTATCCGGCATCCGTATACCACCCTTGAAATGTGTATCCCGTTTTTTTCGGATCGAGCAGAGCAATACTCTGGGTGCAGTTGTATTCTGCAGGGTTTTTTCCGTTTACGCCTCCGCCAAGCTCATATTGCAGTGCATAAGTAATCGGCTGCCACTGGGCGTAGAGCGTCAGGTCTTTTGTCACTCCCTCTATCGCCGCTCCGTCCCCATAAGAACTTCCGGAACCATCAGGCATCGTATTCCATCCCAAAAATTGGTATCCTTCTCTTATATATCGATTCGCCGTCAGAAATTCCTTAGTGCCAAATTTTAAAATCTGCGGTTCCATACTGCCGGATTCTGCGCCGTTCCCATGATAAGTGACGGTATGCTTCTCCTCAAACTTAACTTCCAGATTAGAAGCCCCGCTGTCCCAATAGCCGTTGTTAACTGCCACCGCCTGGACGAGAACATTCTTAGTCACTTCAAAGCTTCCGGCATATTTATAGCATTTCACCGCCGCAACTTCCGGCAACGTTCCGTCTATGGAATAGTAAATCTCCGCTTCCGGCATACTGCACGTAATCGTTACCAGGTATTTCCCGGAACTGTCTTCCCCGCGTATCACCGGTGCCGGGGTATGTTCGCTGATTGGCGGCAGGCTTCCGGGGGAATATGAGCCTGCTCCGGAATCTAAGGTGCAGACAGGGAGATACCCTTCCCAAAAAAACTCTTCCCAATGCATCGTATTCTGGTCAAATACCGTGTCATTCCGCTCAAACCAATTATAATAAATGCTTTGGTTTTGATCGTCCCAGGTGCAATCTACATTGTACCAGGAATCGTTAATGCGGACCTTATTCCATTCATGGGCATCACTGGTAACGGCTACGCAGTCAATGCCGGCTCCCCGGCACATCAGTTCAAATGACTGGGAATAACCGGCGCACACTGTCAAGTCCGTGCAAAACACACTGTATGCGGACTGGGAATAGGCTTTGTCCTCCCATTCCCTCACCTTTGCAGCATCTGCACTGGCGGCAATGTCATCAACCCCATGGTTATATTCTACTTTTTGTATAATCAGATCATGAATGCGCTTGACTTTTTCTGCATCCGTGCCTAAAGCGTCAAGTTCCCTCTGCCAGCTTTCTATCTGCTGCTGCACTTTCTGCGTCGCCGCAGCCCGATCGGCCCCCTTTCCAAAAGCCGTATAGACGCCAAACGCAAACGCTGTACTGCTGCTCCAGATTACATTGTTCAAAAAGTAGTACTGGGGATTGGAATATCGGAAGATCGTCCCCACCCTCTTCATATCATCCCTGGTCAGCCCCATGCCGCTTTGCACCAGCTCGGTCCGATAGCCGGAGGTCGTCGTCACTGCCTCCTGATTGTTTAGGAGGTAATCATTGCACATTTTCTCCAGAGAGTCCCAAAACTCCCTCTCTGCCTCATTCATTTGATTGTAAAAATAATAGTCTGTATATTGCTTCCAGTCAAAAGCGTTCGCTGCGGCGCGGAACATCCTGATTTTTGCCGGCTTCTCCTCATCCTCCACGAAATAGTCTTCTGCAGTCTCCGGCAGCGTCATCTCTATTTCCGGAAGAAGGCCGGCGGGCAGCTGCCCTTCCGCCCCAAACTCCTCTTCTTCCTTGGGCAGCGTCTGTTCTTTTGTCTGCGGACTCTGTCCCTCTGAGGGCAGATTTTCTGTGCCAATTTCTACGGTATCTTCTTCCGCTTTCTCCCGTGGCTCCGTTTTGTCAGCCGTCTCTGTCTCCGGGATGGAAACTTCCGGAACTGTCCCTCGCGTCTCCATTCCGTCAGCCGACTCTGTTTCCGGGATGGAAACTTCCGGAACTGCCTCCCGCGTCTCCGTTCCGTCAGCCGTCTCTGTCTCCGGGATGGAAGCTTCCGGGACTGCCTCCCGCGTCTCCGTTCCGTCAGCCGACTCTGTCTCCGGGATGAAAGCTTCCGAAACTATCTCCTTTATGTCTGCTTTATCGGATATCTCTGTCGCTGAGGAAGATGCTTTCGGCGGTTTCTCCTGCGTCTCCGTAGTTTCTTTCCCGCTGTCCTCTCTCTGGAAGGAAGACTCTGTATCCTGTGTTTCCGGCTCCGGGTTCTCTGTGGCAGTCTTCTCCATAATGTTTTCTGCCGCAAAAGTCCCTGCCTCTATTTCCGCTGCGCCCAGTTCCAAAGGCGCCACTGATGCGCCGAAACCAATGCATACGGATAACAATATTGCTAAATACCTTTTTTTCATAAGTATTTCCCTCGCTCGTATTCAATCGTTGTATCCTGATCCTACTTCATTATAACAAATGGGAAAAGATATTACAATGTTACGTAAACCAAAAATTCTCTGTTTCTCTATCCCCCGGTCATCACCCTAAATATACTTTCTGCTTGTTTTTGGGAAAACTCGTTCTATATTCTGTAACGCTATGCCTGCCTTTTCTGTCACTGTCCCCATTGTTTCTTCCATAAGATTAGATTTCATTTGTCCGAAAATCCTATGCTGTAGCTTCTCGTCCAAGCGATATCATCCATATCTTTCCATAAAATATCATTTTTCTTTCATTCAGATTATAATAGATAGGAAAAATGTCCACCCTACCACAATAAATTTGGTTTTTTCTGTTTTGCCCTCCACGCTGAAAAAAACTGATGTTTTTTCAGCGATGCCTTTTAGTTAGAAGCATTTACCAACAGGTAACAGTTCAGCCCACGCCATTCGCAATCCCGCACTACGGGCTTCAAAATTGCTCATGAACGGGCGTTCTGCTCATAAACAGTCTCGTATGCTCATTCATGCAAGCATGATTCGCCTACGAGACTGCTTATGGCTGAACTGTTACACCAACAGATTGTCCCCGTGAAGTTTCCACTGACAAAAAAGCCGGATTATGCTATAATCAACAAAAAGGGGGCTGCACAAACACTATGTCTTACAAGGAGAAAAATATTCGGGAACTGAATCTGGAAGACGATTTTCTGTTTGCCAAAGTTATGAGCGATACGGAAATCTGCCGCAAAGTATTGGAGAAAATTTTAAAAGTACCTATTAAATCTGTGGAAATTCCATCCACGCAAAAGACCATCGATATCTTATATGAAAGCAGGGGAATCCGCCTCGATGTATATGTAAATGACGATAAGGGCACTGTTTATAATGTGGAGATGCAGCGGGGAAAGAAGCTGGAGCTGCCAAAAAGAACCCGGTATTATCAGGGCTGCATAGACCTTGACCTAATCCAATCCGGCAGTTACTACACGGAACTGAAAAAAACATACATTATTTTCATCTGTACGTTTGATCCTTTTTCGGATCGCCGACATATCTATACGTTTGAAAACCGCTGCAAGGAAAATCCCGACATCGCCCTAAACGATGAAGTCACAAAAATTTTCCTCAACACCAGAGGCAGCATGGACGACAT
>CANQUZ010000124.1 GCA_947627165.1 uncultured Roseburia sp. | reverse complement strand
AAAGGTTGCTATCATCATCAGAAAGTTTTCATCGAACACCTGACCGTGGCGGATATTTCTCGCCGCCTTTAAAATAATATCATAGCCGATGAGAAGGTAGGGAATCAAATAGAGAAAAAACCATATCGCCTGATGCCTTATCTGGCCAGCGGCCCCTGTGTGCTCTATCGCCATAAGCCCCGCAAACAAACAAAACGATGCGACGATGCGGATGAATGTTTTTCTCTGCTTCTCTGTCATGTGCAACGCCTCCCATCATCCCCTTAAAATCCGGCAGTCCGGCTCTATCTTCCCGCAAACCCTCACCACTTCATCCATGATGGCTTCAAATCTGCCGTCCTCTGCGTCCACCATCATTTTCTGTGTCATAAAGCTGACGCTGGCGTCGTTTACGCCCTCTATCTTTTTAATCGCTTCTTCCATTTTCGCCGCACAGTTTGCGCAGTCTAAATCCTCTAACTTAAATTTCTTTTTCATAGCTTCCTCCCTTTCCGCTGCGTTTCTCTCAGATGGTCCGAGCAGGTGCAGCCCTCTCATTCTTCGATATGCTCCCGTCCCTGATCGATAATCGTTCTCACATGATCGTCCGCTAAGGAATAAAATACGGATTTTCCTTCTCTGCGGCCGGTAACAAGCTTCGCCTGTTTTAAAATTTTTAATTGATGGGAAATCGCCGACTGATTCATATTCAGAGTCTGCGCCAAGTCGCAGACACATAACTCCGATTCAAACAATACATATAGAATCCGGATCCTGGTTGAGTCGCCAAATACTTTGAATAGCTCAGCAATGTCATAAAGCTCATTCTCATCCGGCAGTTTCTCATTCACTTTCTTAATCCGCTCCTCGTGGATACAAAAATCTTCACAACGCTCTATCTCTTCTATCGCCAAATGCTCACCTCCCTATTCTATTATTAATTATTCATATCAACATATGAATAATTGTTCATATATAGAATACACCTTTCCGCTCCCGTTGTCAACCGGGAACTGGAACTTATGCTATCTGCAGTTATCTGGCGTTACTGTCACACTGCGGATTTCCTGATTTTTAATGTATCCGCAGTTTTTTAACCCTTCCTGTATGACTTTGTTCCACATCCGGGCGGACAAATCAAACGTGGTATGGTCGCTTAATTCAATCCGGCAGGCCTCCTGCTCCCCGCAGTCCTGCCCACAGGCGATTTTATACATATTTTTACGGCTGATGGCTCCGATTTCTTCTAAGATATTCACCATCCTGTACACCGTTGCCGGCCCAATCCTGCCGTCTTTCTTAGATGCCTTATAATAAATTTCCTTACAGCAGGAACATTCCCCGCTTAAAATAATATCCAAAAGCAGCATCCTCTGTTTGGTAATCCGGCAGCCGTTCTCCCTCAGTTTTTGAGTAATCATATCCTTTTGCATCTGGGTCCGTTGCACATTGCCGGAATTGCACATTTTTCTCTCTGTTTCTATCTGATTTGCTGACAAGGCGGCTCCTCCTCAATGGCATCCCCTGCAGTTAGAACAATTTCCCCCGCAGGATTTTCCATTTTTCTTATCTTTTATAATACTTCTGATAATGAGAACAACAACGGCAACTAACGCCAGTCCGACGATCCAAGTGCCCATGAAAACACCTCCCTGATAAAGATACAGCCCGCATCCTAAGACGCAGGCTGATATCGAAACGATTTTCTATCTTACTCCCGCCATTCCTTTTAAATTGACGCGCAGCGCGCCGTCTTCTTTATAAGGCCTGAACAACAGATAAATAAAACCAATCACAAGTAAAAACGCCACAACGGTTCCAACGCCAAAAGTGCCTGTCGTAATGAGCGTTCCAATCTGGTAAATGCAGAGGGACACTACATAAGCCAGAATGCACTGGTAGGAAATCGCAAACCAGAACCATTTTGCATTGTTCATCTCCCGCTTGATGGCACCCATTGCCGCAAAGCAGGGAGCGCATAATAAGTTAAATACTAAGAAACCGTAGGCTGCAACAGGAGTCATGACCGTTGCCAGATTTCCCCAGATTTCCGCGCCGTCCTCTGCCACTTCTGCAAATCCGAACAACATACCAAAGGTAGCGACTACATTTTCTTTTGCAATCAGTCCGGTGATGGCTGCAACCGCCATTTTCCATCCCTCTCCCGCCTGGGTCCATCCCAAAGGAGTGAAAACCCATGCCACCAGGTTTCCAATGCCGGCTAAGATACTGCTGTCAAGCTGCTCCGCCTCTAACATTCCAAACGCTCCGTCCGTCCATCCGAAACTCATCAAAAACCAGAGCACGATGGTCGATAAAAGAATGATGGTTCCTGCCTTTTTGATGAAAGACCATCCGCGCTCCCACATACTCCTTAACACATTGCCGACGGTAGGCCAATGGTAAGCGGGAAGCTCCATGACAAAGGGCGCCGGATCTCCGGCAAACATCTTTGTTTTCTTTAAAATGATACCGGAGCAGATAATCGCTACAATGCCCACAAAATAAGCGCTCCAGGAAATCCAGCCTGCGTTGTCGAAAAATGCTCCTGCCACCAAAGCGATAATCGGAAGCTTCGCCCCGCAGGGAACAAACGTTGTGGTCATAATCGTCATTTTACGGTCACGGTCGTTTTCAATGGTGCGGGACGCCATAATGCCCGGCACGCCGCATCCGGAACCAATCAGCATAGGGATGAAGGATTTTCCGGAAAGACCGAATTTACGGAAAATTCTGTCCATAATAAAGGCAACGCGCGCCATATAGCCGCAAGCTTCCAAAAATGCAAGGAAGATAAATAACACAAGCATCTGCGGCACAAATCCGAGGACTGCCCCCACGCCTGCCACAATTCCGTCCAGAATCAATCCCTGCAGCCAGCCAGCGCATCCAATGGCGTTCAAGCCGCTTTCAATCGCCGGCGGTATGATCTCGCCAAACAGCACATCATTGGTCCAGTCTGTCACAAAGGCGCCGACCGTCGTAACGGATACATAATATACAAGAAACATCACTGCCGCAAAAATCGGAAGCGCAAAGAAACGATTCGTAACAATCCGGTCAATTTTATCTGAGATTGTCAGTCCGCCTTTGTTGGCTTTCGTGACGCATTCCCCGATAATGGAGGAAATATAAAGATATCTCTCATTGGTAATGACGCTCTCTGTATCGTCGTCAAACGCCTCTTCCATTTTTTGGATTTCCTCTGAAACATCCGGCACGGACTTCATCTGCTGGCCGATTTTATCATCTTTTTCCAATAATTTAATGGCGAAGAAGCGTTTCTGCTGCTCTTCCACGATGCCGGTCAGCTTGTTTTCCACGTCGCGGATAATCTCCTCCGCCTCATCGGAAAATTCATGGACTGCCATTGCGCTTTTCTTTGCCTGTGCCAGGGCAACCGCCTTTTCCGCCGCTTTCTGGATGCCGGTGCCTTTTAACGCTGAGATTTCTACCACTTCAGCGCCTAATTTTTTGCTTAATTTGTCAATATGTATTCTGTCGCCGTTCTTTGCCAGCAAATCCGCCATGTTGACCGCAATAACGACCGGAATCCCAAGTTCCATCAGCTGGGTGGAAAGGTAAAGGTTCCGCTCAATATTCGTACCGTCTACGATATTTAAAATCGCGTCCGGCCTCTCTCCTATCAGGTAGTTTCTCGCCACAACTTCCTCTAACGTATAGGGGGAGAGGGAATAAATGCCCGGAAGATCCATGATCACGACATCTTTATGTCCTTTTAATTTCCCTTCTTTTTTCTCTACTGTAACCCCCGGCCAGTTTCCAACAAACTGGTTTGAACCTGTCAGGGCATTAAATAATGTTGTTTTGCCGCAGTTCGGATTGCCTGCCAGCGCAATTTTAATTGCCATCGCTTTTCTCCTTACTCTTTGTTTTCCTCTTAGCTTCACGACAGCCGGTGTTTGGTCCGCCTGTTGTAGCCGCATCTACTCATTGTTAGTCTTTTCTAACATCAGGGCAAAAATTACTCCACTTCAATCATTTCAGCATCCGCTTTCCTGATGGACAATTCATATCCCCGAACCGTCACCTCCAAAGGATCGCCTAACGGGGCCACTTTTCTCACATAAATGGATACGCCTTTTGTAATCCCCATGTCCATAATCCTCCTCTTGACCGGCCCTTCTCCGGTGATTTTTTTCACCGTCACGGTACTACCGCACGCTGTTTCTTTTAATGTCTTCATTTCCTAACTCCTTTTCTTTCTATTGTAACAGTTCAGCCATAAGCAATTTTGAAGCCCGTAGTGCGGGATTGCGAATGGCGTGGGCTGAACTGTTACTTTCTATCAATATCAGGTATTCCCTGTGCAGAAATACCTGTCATTGCATACTCTGTCAGATCATAATCTTGTTCGCCATATCTTTTCCGATGGCAACCCTGGAATCCTTGACGTTTACGATCATGTTTCCGCCTATCTCGGATACTACGGTGACAACTCCTCCTACTACAAACCCTAAATTCTCCAGAAATTTCCTGGTTTCCTCTTTCCCGCCAACTTTCTTGATGGTATTCGTTTCTCCTGTAACTGCCATTGTAAGGGGCATGACATCATCCTCTTTCTTTCTGTATTTCATGATGAGTTTCCTTTTCATCAAGGTTAGTATATTCTAACTTTTATTAGTTGTCAATCATATTTTTTATTTTTTTTGTAACACTTGACGTATTAAGAGACATCTAATATAATGCATAATATGTAGATAACTACACATATGGACTATGGGAGGGCAAAATGTCACATTTTTCAGAAAAATTTCCTTATTTGTTTTACATTAAAACACTCGCACAGCGTTTAAAAGAAACGAGTGATTATTATTTAGAAAATGATGGAATTAATACCTCATTAGGTATGGTGTTAGGGCAAATTAATTGTTCTCAAAAAAGCAAAAAAATAATCAACCGCAAACTTTTAGAACATACTTTAAAGATAACTGGACCATCTGTCTCTAATTTATTGAAAAAATTAGAAAGTTTACAAGCAATAAACCGAGAAACTAGCAAAAATGATAGTCGTAATTTAAATATAAAAATCACAAATAAAGGTCTGGATTTGTTAAATTGCACAAACAAAGCATTGAAAGAAACCGATAATTTACTTACTCATGGAATGACAGATGAAGAAAAGGTTGTCTTTCTAGATTTATTAGAAAGGTCATTAAAAAACATTGAAGAGTTTCATAGATATAGAAAATTCAATGATAATTAATATAAGGAGAAAAATATGACAGAATTTAAATATGATACCCAATTACTAATTGAAGGAGCAAATCTTGATGAGGATTTGATAAATGAATATTTTAGAAAAAATTTTGAAGGTGATTGTTTATTAGCAGTTGGAGATGAAGAATTGATAAAAATTCATTTCCATACCAATGAGCCTTGGAAAGTTTTAGAATATTGTGCTTCTCTTGGAGAGATATATGATATTGTTATTGAGGACATGGTTAGGCAATCACGAGGTTTAAAAGGATAAATTGAATATTTTAAAAAATATAATAAATATGTAAGGCAAAAGAGCCAGAGGAATAACAACCTCTGGTATTCTTTTGCCCTTTTCTAATAAACGGGTACACCATAGCCATATATGGAGCTGCTTACAGGCATCCCCAGAATTGCCCTCCACGGTGTAGACCGTGCCATTCTCGCACTTCTCCACGATTCCGACATGGTCGATAGTACCGTCATTTCCCCTATCAAAGAAAATAATGTCGCCAGACTGCGGCTCATAGTTCCTATCTTGCCACTGCCCCTTGCCTTTGAACCAGTTTGCACCGTCCGAACAGAGTGAAAATTTCGGGATGATACCGCTTTCCAGATAGCCGCACTGGTCAGCACACCAAGACACAAAGCAGGCACACCAAGACACACGCCCGTCAAAACCATACCAACTCCAATAAGGCTCGCCGCCCTCATTGCCGAGCTGCGTCAAAGCGACCTCCACGATTGCCTGATTGCCGCCGTCTGTGAACGCCCGCCCATATGGATAGTAACGTAACACATGGGCTACATACTGCGTATCTCCATAGCTTTTCCATCCATGCTTTTCTGCCTGCGTGGTGGAAAATTCAACCGCATTTGCATAGGAATAGCTGCCGTATTTTTTCTTTGCCCATGCGATATACCCGTTGCCATAGTTATAGCCCTGCAAGGCAAGTTTAATGTTATCCATATCTATCAGGTTCTTTACCTCGGCTGCATTTAAACAGGCGGCTAAGTTCTGGATGCCGACACTGATGGAATACTCTGGGTCTTTAATGGCGTTTGGCTTATTCGGGTATCTGGTATTATAACCACATTCTGAAGCCTGCATCGGGTCACTGCCCTTTCCCCCAGATTCCTGCATCATCACCGCTTTTATCAGTTCCACATATTCGGGGATTCCGTACTGTTTCGCATATTTCTGTATCAGCGGCGTGTAGGCTT
>CANQUZ010000123.1 GCA_947627165.1 uncultured Roseburia sp. | reverse complement strand
AGACCCCATAAAAAGAATCTAACCATTTCAATCTGTTAGCTGTTAACTTAATGACATTGTGGGCTGAACTGTTACTTAGGATTGAGAAAATTCCTATATTTTCATTGAAAAGAACAAGTATGCGTGATAATATAACAAACATACCAAAAAGAAGCGCGCGGTTTGTGCGACGCAGCGCCTGCGGTAGAAACCGGCTTACGGAACAGACATTTCCTGAAAGCAGTTGCAGGATGGAGGAGAAGCATGGAGAGGAAGTATCAATATTTTTTGATGGATTTAGACGGAACGATTACGGATCCGAAGGAGGGTATCACAAAATCGGTGGCGTATGCCTTGCGTTATTATGGGATCCAGGTGGAGAATTTAGACACATTGGAGAAATTTATTGGGCCTCCTCTCTCGGATTCTTTTCAGGAGTTTTACGGGTTTGGGGAAGAAAAGAGTTTAGAGGCAGTGGAAAAATACCGGGAATATTTTAAGGACAAAGGGATTTTTGAGAACAAACTTTACCCCGGCATGGAGAAGCTGCTGAAAACTATCGTAGGGCAAGGCGGCAAAATAGTGCTTGCCACTTCAAAGCCGGAGGTTTTTGCAAAACGTATTTTAGAGCATTTCCGGATTGCAGAGTACTTTACCTTTGCCGCGGGAAGCACCCTGGATACGACCCGCAACACGAAGGGGGCTGTCATCCGCTATGCCTTGGAACATCTGGGGATTTCCGGGGAGGACGCCGTGATGGTGGGCGACCGCAGGCATGACGTCATTGGGGCGAAAGAAAATGGAATGGAGTGTATCGGCGTTCTGTTTGGCTATGGGGACAGGGTAGAATTAGAAGAAGCCGGAGCAGATGAAATCGTGGAGACGGTGGAGCAGCTGCAGACAGAAATGGAGAAACGGATTAGAGAGGAATAAAACATCCCATCTGCCGTCTTAAAAAGGATGGCGGATGGGATGTTTTTGCGGAAAGGGCGTTTAGTTGTCCGCCTCATCGTCCGCAGACATAGAGTAAACCTGACGTTTCCTTGCCATTTCGTCGTTTTCCAGATACTCATTGTAGGTGGAAACCTTATCAATGAACGTTCCGTCCGGCAGGAACTCAATGATGCGGTTCGCTGTCGTCTGCACTACCTGATGGTCACGGGAGGCAAAGAGGATGACTCCGGGGAACTTTATCAGGCCGTTGTTTAAGGCAGTGATGGATTCCATATCCAAATGGTCCGTAGGCTCATCTAAAATCAGCACATTGCTTGCCATAATCATCATGCGGGAAAGGAGCACACGCACCCTCTCGCCTCCGGAGAGCACGCGCATTTTCTTTGTGCCGTCCTCTCCGGCAAACAGCATACGTCCCAAGAACCCGCGGACGTAAGTGGCGTCCTTGATTTCGGAATACTGCGTCAGATAGTCTACGATTAACATATCGGTATCAAAAATTTCCGTGTTGTCTTTCGGGAAATAGGACTGGCTTGTGGTGATGCCCCACTTGTAAGAGCCGCTGTCCGGTTCTAATTCCCCTGCAAGGATTTTAAACAGAGTGGTTTTTGCCAACTCGTTTCCGCCCACGAAGGCAATTTTATCGTCATGCCCTACAATAAAGGAAACATTGTCCAACACTTTCACTCCGTCAATCGTTTTGGTAAGGCCCTCGACGGTCAGAACTTCATTGCCGATTTCCCTGTTTGGACGGAAATCAATGTAGGGATACTTACGGCTGGACGGGCGGATTTCCTCCAACTGGATTTTTTCTAAGGCGCGCTTTCTGGAAGTTGCCTGTTTGGATTTGGAAGCGTTTGCAGAGAAACGGGAAATAAATTCCTGCAGCTCTTTGATTTTTTCTTCCTTTTTCTTGTTCGCCTCTTTCATCTGCTTGACGATTAACTGGCTGGACTCATACCAGAAGTCATAGTTTCCGGCGTACAACTGGATTTTGCCGTAGTCAATGTCTGCAATGTTGGTGCAGACTTTGTTTAAGAAATAACGGTCGTGGGATACCACAATGACCGTGTTGTCAAAATTAATCAAAAACTCCTCTAACCAGCTGATGGCGTCTAAGTCTAAGTGGTTGGTGGGCTCGTCTAAAAGCAAAATGTCAGGATTTCCGAACAGTGCCTGGGCAAGCAGGATTTTGACCTTTAGGGATCCCGGCAGATCTGCCATCAGGCTGTAATGCTCTTCTGAGGGGATGCCGAGGCCGTTTAACAGGGTTGCGGCGTCTGATTCCGCGTTCCATCCGTCCATATCGGCAAATTCCGCTTCCAATTCGCTTGCGCGGATTCCGTCTTCATCCGAAAAATCCTCTTTCATATAGATAGCGTCCTTTTCCTTCATAATGTCATAAAGACGCTGGTTTCCCATGATAACGGTGTCGAGAACGGAAAACGCATCGTATTTGAAGTGGTCCTGCTGTAAGAAAGAGAGCCTCTGTCCCGGCGTGATAATGACATCGCCGCCTGTCGGCTCTAACTGTCCGGATAAAATCTTTAAAAACGTAGATTTCCCGGCGCCGTTAGCGCCAATCAGGCCGTAACAGTTCCCTTCCGTGAATTTTATGTTTACTTCCTCGAACAAAGCTTTTTTCCCGATACGCAGGGTCACATTATTTGCACTAATCATGTTTTACCTCATTTCTGCGCTGCTTTTGCCGCAGCGTTTCTTTCCATACTGTTTCTGTTTCACAAATGATATCAACTCGTATCATACTAGAAAAGCAGTCTGAATGCAACTGAAACTTCTGCCCGGTCCGGGGGGAATCTGCTATATTTTACTTGGAATCCACCGAAAATTTGCTATAATAGTACGTAGAAGGTCATTCGGAGTTAGGAAGAGAGGAAAGTAATGAGTTTGGAAGCATTTAATTGGAACATGACAGAATTTCCTTTTGGGATTTGTTTTTATAAAAGCGTTGCGGCAGAGGGCGCGCATCAGGAAGAATACGCCTTTGTAGATGCAAACGAAGCTTTTTTCTCCTGTATGGGTTACGACAGAAGCTTTTTTGAGAGCCGGAACGGGGCGCTGAGCCAGATGTTAGACAGGAATGACCGGGAGAAGGCCACAGAGTGGATGAAGATGGCGCAAGGGCAGCCAGGGACTTTTTATGGCGGTATCATAGAGGTTTTGCAGAGCGATAAGAGCGGGAAATATTTGGAATGGAGCGTGTGCGCCGGGGACGATGGGACGGTCGTTTTCGTTTGCGCAGACGTTGATTCCCTCATGCAATCAAATCAGGAATTATCGGGCAAATTAACGAAAGAGAGACTGGAACGCCAGGGCATAAGGGAGATGCTCCGGGAACTGCCGTTTGGAATGGCAGTCCTGAAAAACGCAGGCAGATTTCCGGTTGCAATAGCCAACGGGGTCTTTTTGCAGTTGTTGGGAAGTTCAGCGGAGCAGACAGCCAGCGGCAAGGTGTATATGGCGGATTATGTCCATGAGGAAGATTGGCCCGCTTTCCAGGAGACGTTGGAGATATGCTTCCGGCATGAAAAGAGACAGGAATTGGAGCTGCGCATAAAGACGGAGGAGGGCAGTTACCGTTGGCAGCTGTTTCAGTGCCAGCCTTATTACGGTGAAAAAGATCTTCCGAATTATCTGATTGCCAGCTGGGACATCCATGACAGAAAATTATTAGAAGACGAATTAAAGCTTTTGGATACGCAGTACCGATTGCTTGAGGAAGTGACGGATGAGTTCTCGTTTGAGTATGACGTCGTGCAGAGGCGGTTTCGGATTCCCAACAGATACCGCAAGATTGGCAAAGTGAAGAACGCCCAGCAAAACTATATGAGCTGGGAGCAGAACCTCAATGACATTTATGAGGAGGATCGGGAGAGCTATCAGGAAGCATTGGAGGAAGCGGCAAAACAGGAGATGGCGGGAACGATTGATTACCGGCTGAATGTGTCCTCCGAGGGAGAAGAGTCTGTCTACAACTGGTACCGCACCGTCTACCGAAGCATATCCCGCGACAGTAAGATTGTCCGGATCATAGGCAGGAGCTATGACATTAGTTCCGACAGGAAGATACAGGAAAAGCTGTCCGAGGAGATGCGCCTTGATCCCCTGACCCGCCTTCTGAATAAGGTTGCCACAGGGGAAGAGGTTAAGAAGTTCATCTCGGAAAAACCGGGCGGAACCCATGTGATGTTCATCATTGACATTGATAATTTCAAAAGCGTAAACGATGCGTTCGGACATACGGTGGGGGACACCGTCATATCAGACATTGCGCAGCTCATCCAGGAGAATTTCCGTGCGTCGGATATTGTCGGCAGAGTGGGCGGAGACGAATTTTTAGTATTTATGAAAAATACCACTATGGAAGTAGTGGTGGAAAAGGCGAAAAAACTGTGCAGCGGCTGTGGGAAGCAGCTGATTGGGGACGAGGCAGTCGTCAATGTCACCCTGAGCATCGGGATTGCGATTTACGGCGTGGACGGGGATGATTACAACAGCCTGTTCCAGATGGCGGACCGTGCGATGTACCGCATCAAGAAGAATGGGAAGAACAGTTTTTCCTTTGTGCAGAAGGAGAACGCCAGCCTATACGGCAGCGACAGAAAAGAAACCGGGGAAGGCGACATCGAAAAGCGGCATGAAATCGACAAGGACTTTATGAACGTCGCTTTCAGCCTGCTTACTCACGCGAAGGACATGAACGGTTCGCTGAATGTGCTTTTGGAGCGAATCGGAAAGAAATACCAGTTGGATATGCTCTCTGTCTTTGAATATGGGAAAGACAAGCGGGATATGCGCCTGACGAATTATTGGAGCAATTTCGGGCAGGTTTATGAGAAAACCGTACTGCCCAGAAAACTGGACGTGTTTGAAAATGCGTCGATAGGCGAATTTGTGATGGTCACCGAAAACGAGCCGGGAGAGCCGGCGTTTCTTTACGAAAACTGGAATACCGGCGAGCATAGGATCTGTTACCTGGCAGGCATTAAGTTTGAGTACGGCAACAAGCACACCGGCTGCTTTTACTTAGGGACCAGGCGGAAAGAGCGGATTTTCTATGAGACGGAAAAAATGACCCACTGCGAGCTTAGCAGGGTCGTGGCGGCGTTCGTGACGCTCCGCAACAAGTTAAATGACGATCAGAAAGAGATTCAGGATCTGCAGAGCAGGGATCAGCTTACGGGGCTTTATAATTTAGAGACGTTCCGGAATAAGACGGAGGAGCTTTTGTCCTGGGAAGCAAAGATGGAGAGCCCGCAGTATCAATATGCCATGGTGCACGTGGACATTAATAATTTTTCCTACATCAATGAAAATTACGGGCAGGTCGTGGGAGACAGCATTTTAAAAGAATTTGGGGATTTGGTGAGGCAGTTTGAGCAGGTCGTTTTTGCCTGCCGTATGTATTCCGATTATTTTGCCTTGCTCATCAAGGGAGAAAGCCAGGCGGAGATCCAAAAGAAGATTGTATGGGCAAAAAGATATTATGAAATCCTGACCAAAAAACAATACCCGAACGCAAGCATGAGGCTCGCCATTGGCGTTTATTATATTGAGAATTTAAAAGAAAGCTTTACTTCCATTTTGGAAAGCTCCAATCTTGCCAGGAAGCAGGCGAAAAAACAAAACAGTATGCAGTGCTGCGTTTACCATACGGAGCTGAGGGCGGAGCGCGACGCTGAAATCCGAGTCACCGGAAGGTTCTACAACGCCCTGAAAAAGGGTGAGTTCCAACTGTATCTGCAGCCGAAGTTCCTGCTGAAGGAAAGGAGCGTGTACGGCGCCGAGGCGCTGACAAGGTGGCGGACGGCGGACGGGGAAATCGTTTTCCCGAAGCGGTTTGTCCCAGCGCTGGAAAATATCGGATATATCGTGGATTTGGATTTCTATATTTTAGAACAGCTGCTAAAGCTCATGCAAAAGTGGAAGGCGGAAGGGAAGCCGTTATTTATCATTTCTGCGAATTTCTCCCGGAAGCACTTTGAAAATGGGGGAGAAGAGTTTATCAAACGCCTTCAAAGCGTTGTGGAGCGCCATGAGATTGCCCCCAAATATATAGAAATCGAGATTACGGAAAGCGTGATTGTGGAGAATCTCCAGAAGTTAAGGCCCTATCTATTGCGGCTGAAGGAATTAGGCTACCGCATTGCGATTGACGATTTCGGAACGGGATATTCTTCTTTGAGCGTCCTTTTAGAAATACCGGTGGACGCCATCAAGATTGACAAGGGCTTTACGGATAAGATTAACTTGAGCGAACAGCGTTATTTTATTTCCTGCATGGGAGAGTTTATCCACGCCGCAAACGAAGAAGTGATTTTTGAAGGGGTGGAGACGGAGGAGCAGGCGGAGTTCTTAAGCGGCTGCGGCTTTAAGTATGGTCAGGGGTATCTGATTGACCAGCCGCTCCCAGTGGAGGAGTTTGAGCAAAAATACGTCTGACTGGCATGGGGAGGCGGGGCGATTCTTTTGGATTGCACTCGTTTTCGTACAG
>CANQUZ010000122.1 GCA_947627165.1 uncultured Roseburia sp. | reverse complement strand
CCATAACCGAGCGGAACTTTGTCAGCTCGACCTCAAGGCGCAGCGTCTCGCCCGGCCCATGTCCTTCGCCCGGATGGCATTGGCTATGTTAATCACCATAGCAAGCAGGATAAGTCCCATGCCAAATCCGATGGCAAGCATCAGCGTCTTCATGATATTGTCCATCGGGCGCATCCAAATGGGATTTATCCAATCCTCAAATCCAAACACGCTGCCATACAGAAATCCAAATACGGTGGACCAGACGCCTGCGACAGCTATCATTGCCGCCAGATCCATTCCTTTTATTTTATAGAGGAGAAAGCCGCCCACCACAAGGCAAAGCCCCTGTCCAACGTCCCCAAACATCATCCCGAACATCAGGGTATAGGTAAGGGCGATGAATATGGTGGGATCCATTTCGTTGTATGCCGGAAGCCCGTACATTTTCACAAACATCTCAAACGGCCTAAAGATTCCGGGATTCCTCAGTTTTGTGGGAGGCCCCGCGCGAAAGTCCTCATCCGCCTCTTCCTCCATGATGTGAACTAAGGCGTCCCCCTCTATGTCTTTTTCCAGGCGGGCGGCGTCCCGTTCGCTCATCCATCCATAGAGGATGTAATACTCCCTCATAACGTTTCCGTCGCGTTTGGGCTTTGTGCAGACTGCAAATTTGCGGACATCAAAATTCCGGCAGTACCTTTGCAGGGAATCGTATGCGGAGGCTAATTGCCGCTCATGTTTCTCTAAAGTTTCCCGTAGCTGGTTTTTCAGCGCATTTTCTTCTTTTTCATAGGTTTTCAGCTTCCGCCCTAACTCTAAATAAGCCGTATCCGGCGTCCCCTCTACAGTGTCCGGCACATAAATCCGCTCAAAGTGGAAAGAAAGGCATACCGCATCCACTTCCGCCGCATAGATTTTGGGGACAAAATAGGCGCCCCACACATAATCTTCATCCGTATGGCATTCGTAAAACAGGATGTGGTCCGTATCATGGATATAGCGGCCTAATTTCTGGTAATAATCCCTTGCAATCCTTCCAAAGCGATAGTCAATAAACTGAAAGTCCAATATTTTTTTAAATTCATAGTCCAGCTCCCGGAAAGGCTTTATCTCCTCCATGAGCTTTTCCGCCGCAAGCCTCTCCTGCTTTAATTCCTCCAAACGCCCGACAATCTCCCCGGTTATCTGGTAGACGCTCTCTACAACCTCTTCCGCCTCTTTCGGCTCTATCCTTTCCGTGGGAAATACCGTTTCCCCGCCATATTCTTTCCACAGGAACTCCGCTTTCGCATAAGCTTCTTTATATAAGTTTGTCTCCACAAAGGGCCTGACATTGGCAAGATGATTCAGACTCACAAGAGCGTTCTCAAATTGAATCTCATACTTGCTCAAATAAGAGTCCATCACCCGGTCAATATCCGTTTTTGGTCCTGTAATGTGGAGCAGTTTCATTTTTTCTACCACGCGCTCCCCCTCCGTTTACGTTGTTCATGTTCTCCGCCGGCCTTGTGAAGATAACGCCAGCTCTTTGATTTCCCTGGCGGGAAGCTGATATCGAATCCCCTCCAGAATGGACGTCAGCAGGTCGATTTCCTGCTCTTTATCATACAAATATTGCAGCACCGGAGCCAGCGACATGGGATATTTCCGGCAGACGGATTCGTAACTATGTTCCATCATTTTCCGGAACGCAGTCTCATCCCCCAACGCGGCGGCCGCTTCTTTGCCTTTGAAATAAGAAGTGCGTTCCACGATTGCCTTTAATTCCTCCGGGCTTTCCGTCTCCGCCATCCTGCGCAGTTCACTTTTTTTCAGCCGCCAGCAGACAGGAATCAGTCGGGCGCCGATGTCCGCCGGCTTCATCCGATAGAAACGTTTGAAACGGTACATCCACATGATATTCTGCCAGTCTATCTCGGTCCCCAGCAAAATCTCCAAAATTCGCCGAACCTTTGCGTCCCGAATCCGCTTCACCTGCTTCCAGGCTGTTTCATAATAATAGACGTCCAGACCGAAGGCATAATCGCCATAAGGCAGCCTGCCGTGCCCGGACATACGGTTTATGAGTTTTTCATAATCCGTGTCCTTGACCGCCAGCAAAAATTCCTCAAAGCTCTTTGCCTCGGCTGCCCTTCCCACATCAAAAGACGCATGGCCGTCAAAAATCAGTTCGAGGTATCCCAGGCTGTAACCTCCCCCGGTCATGGCACCCTCCAAACAGGTCTTTAACACATTCACTTCATAGCGGAAAAAAATGATGTCCAGCCCCTGCCTCTGCGCCCCATGGGCGAACCGGTACAATTTTTGATAGTCAGCATAGAGGGAGTCGTGCAGCACCGCTTCCACCTGCCCTCGGTGGGCAATCTCCTCATGGCTGGCGTAAATCGGCGCATACGCTTCCGCTTCCCGCAAAAAAGCGATAAAATCCCCTACCGTCTCATATTCCGCCAAACTCTCGTAACGTTCCCGGTTTAACAGCCTCCCCCTCATCGCTTTGGTCTTTGCCGTTAACCCGCTGTACTCCAATAAACCATCCACAAGCATCCTACCCTCCGCTACATCTGTATGATTTTCCGAAACAGCTCTTCCGCCCTTTTCTCTTTCTCCTCCTCAAACTCTGTCTCGAAACGGCCCACCGCCTGCCTGCATTCTTCTTCCATCTGAAGAATCTGCTTTTGCGACTCCCCAAGAAATTTCTGCCTTAGTTCCTGCTCCATTTCCCGTTTCAGCCGCTCATATTTCTCATCCAGCTCCCGCTCGTCAAACTCCAACTGGGAAAGCATCTGCTCTTTCCTGGACTTTGCATCGCAGATAATCGCCTCCGCCTTTGTCTCGATTTCGTTTAATCTGGTAATAATCTCATTCATAATAAAAATCCTTTTCCCCTGCAAACCGGCCTGCTGCATCTAAAATTCTTTCCCTACTGCAAATTATAATCATTTTGCCCGTTTCTGTCCAGTGATACCCGAACAAACAAAAACACCCCCTCTGTGCCTTTGCAGCGAAACGCCTTTCCCAGACAGGCAGAGAGGGCAGTTAATTTTCGTTAAAAAATCAACTGCCCTCTCGCATATTATTATACTTCTGCACCCTGTATTCTGTTTGTGATGTCCCTGACCTCCGTCATAATGGCCGCATACATTTCGCTCTCTAACCCCACCGGCGACATATATGGGCATTCCCGTTTCATCAGGTAAGCCTGTCTTAACAGTCCTCTCTTTACTTCTTCCAGTTCCAAAAGCTGTTCTCTGCTCATCATGATCCTCCATCCCCATCTTATGTTCCAATCTCCGTGTTGCTTCGGCGCAGCCAATTTCTCAGCCGCACAACCTGCACAACTATATCATGTACAGATACCTCGATTATCATAGCACATATAGTGGATGATGGCACAAAAACTTCTTCGTCAATTTTACCAAAGTTTTCTGCATGATTTTAGGATTTTGTCTATTTACAAATTCTTTTTTATCAATTTTTTACAATGCCATTAAGGTTTGGACTGCTTCTTTTTTCACAATGCTCTGACCATGTTCGATGATGTAGGCAACCTGCTTGCCGGTAGAGATGTGCCCATCCTCATACTCCACCGCCAGGCAGGCAAACGCCCGAATCTCTTCTTTCTCAAAGCCGGAAAAATCCAGCACCAGGTAGTAGCGCTTCTCATGGAAGTAGAGCCAGCTTGCCGGGATCCGCTCCCTAAAGCAGTTCCGGCACATACGCGCCGCCTGGTCTAAGGAACGAAAGATCAAAGCGCACGCCTTCCTGCCTTCCTGCGCCTGATTTTGGGCATCCTCGCCCTTCTTTCCCCCTTTGCCGTCCGCCTTTTTCTGCTCAAAGAAAGCGTCTAAGATGCTCTGCCTTTCCTCGCGGCTCATATCTTTAAACTCCCCGATTTTCTCCGGGGTCATCTGGTTCATGAGCTGATTGACGGCCTCCATCAAATCTTTGAAGCTCATATCGGAATCTCCGCCGAAGGTAATTGCCATGCTGTGGTCAGAGAGCAGCTCCGCCTTCACCATAGGGGAAATATTCTCTAAACTGATATGCTCCTGCTCCTCCACAAGATTCAGCACCAGACGCATGAACTGCTGCGTCGTATCGCCGTTTCCGATAATCTCTTCGATATCAAATCCCATATCCCTTATTTCTTCTTCCGTTAAAGCACAACGGATTTTATTTTCTCCCAAGCGCTTAATTTCCATCGTTTTTTCTCCATTACTTCTATTACAATCCTATGTTTGGTCTGTGAATATTATCCTATTTTTTTGCCGCTTTGTAAACCCTAAATTCCGACATTATGAGAAAAAACAATTTCCATTTTTTACATTAAAACTGCTTTTTTTCCATTATTTTCACGCTAATGCCAACCGAAATGAGAAAACACAGAAAAAATGCCGCTATGAGCAGGGCAATGACTGCCGTTTGACTCAGCCTGCTCAAAATCTGCATAAATTTACCCAAACCTCCCGGGAACATCTGGCTGAACCAGAAAATCCCCCCGAACAGCGCAAACCATATCACCAGCAGGATGCTCCTTCCTTTTTCCGCCCCAAACTTTAATTCAATGGGAATCATCAGGGCTAAGAAACACAGCAGCACGCAAAAGATAGCGGCCGAACTCAGAAAATACTCTGCTATGCCGGAGAAGTTCCCCTTGATTTTTAAGGAAATCAGTCCGCTTATGACTCCAATCCCCCAGCCCATCCCGCCGAACAGGATGCCGAACAGGTATTTCTCCAGGGCATATTGTTTTCTTTCAAAAGGCAGCGTGAACAAAAAGCTGCCCGCCTTGTTATAGTCATCAAAATTTATGGTCGTAATCGTAAAAAAGAAACTCAGCATCGTCGTATAGCCAATCACAAAAGTTTCATTCTGCCCGGTCATAAATAAAAACAGCATCACGCCGAACACTCCCAGAAAATATCGCTTCTGCACCATTGCCAGATGAAAATCTTTACAAAGCAGTCCTCTCATACGCGCTCTCCTTTCGCCATCATTGTAAGAACTTCGTCAATGTTTCCCTTTTCCGCCACAATCCCGGGATAATTTTTCAGAAAAAACTGCCGTTTATCCGTCAGTACGCTAAATCCGTAATTTTCTTTTTTTCTGCGGACCAGATACTGTTTTTCCAGGGAAGGGTAGTCCTGTTCCTCTACTTTTAGAATGCCGTAATTGCTTAAAATCACGTCTGTCTCCTCATGGAGGATAATGCTCCCATTGTGTATCATATACAAATCGTCACAGATTTTTTCCAAATCCGTGGAAATATGGGAACTGATCAGGATGCTGCAATCGTTGTTTTGATCCATATGCTGCTGCAGCAGCTCCAAAATCTCCTCCCTCGCCATCACGTCAAGCCCCGCCGTAGGCTCGTCTAAGATGAGCAGCTTTGCATCATGGGATATGGCTGCCACAAGCTTTAATTTTGCTTTCATACCGGTAGAAAACCCGCTGATTTTTTTATCGAAGGGCAGCCCCATCCTTTGGCACAGGTCTGCAAACTCCTTTTCATGAAAAGAGCGGTAAAACGCCTTTAAGACTGCCGCCACGTCTTTTACCCTTAAGTATTCGCAAAAACCAGAGTCCTGAAGCGCTACGCCGATTGCCTCCTTCTGCCTGGCAGTCAGCTTCCCCGGCTTCTCCCCCATGATACGGATTTCCCCTCCGTCAATCGATATCAGGTTTAGGATTGCCTTAAAAATCGTGCTTTTTCCTGCACCGTTTTCCCCGATTAGCCCGGTAATCCTTCCCGGCTCCACCCGCAGGGAACACTGCAGGGAATAATCACCGTAATTTTTCCTCACATTTTCTAATGTCAACATCATACTTCCTCCATAATGATTTCAAACAGTTCACGCAGCTGCGCGTCTGTCATGCCGTAGTTTCTGCCTTGCTCCACTGCTTTCGCAAGGGCCTTCTCCACTTCCTTTTTCCACTCCTCCTCTAAGAGTTCCCGATTTCCCTCTGCAATAAAGCTGCCCTTTCCATGAACCGTCAAAACGAAACCGTCCTGCTCTAAACAGTCATATGCCTTTTTTACCGTCAGGGCGCTGATTTTTAGTTCTCTGGCAAGCGCCCGGACGGAGGGAAGCGCTTCCCCGCACTTTAGTTCGCCATGCATCACCTGGATCTTAATCTGTTCTACAATCTGCTCGTAGATGGGCTGCATGGAAGAATGATAAATCATGATTTTCATATGTTTTTCTCCTTGCAATAAACAGTATATAACAGTATATAACTGTTGTCAACTGTTATATACTGTTTATTTTTATCTGAAAAAGTACTTCATTTTTTCTTCAATCAGATGCTGTAAGCAGGCAGCATCTGCCCTGCGGTGTCAGCCTGAATATTGCCGCTCATTTCCCATCCTTCCAAACAAAAAAACAAGAAGCGTTTGATTTCCTGCTTTCTTGCCTTTTGAACTGTTGTAACAGTTCAGCCATCAATGTCATTAAGTTAGCACCAGCAACATAAGGCATACTGTAGAAAATACAGCAAAAGC
>CANQUZ010000121.1 GCA_947627165.1 uncultured Roseburia sp. | reverse complement strand
TGCTATAATTCTATTCACATGAATGCGAAAATAAATTGTTTTCATGCAAATATTTGCCCACCAATGATTTGGTTAAGCCCATACGGACAGGCGGGGCAGCTGCCGATTGTGGTGAGGAGCCACCTTATTGATTGAGTTAAAAGCTCAAATTTTATAAGTTCTCAATAGAGATATCACTTGTGAAACGGTCAATAAAGAGTAGTAAAAGCAAATATTTGCTGGCGGAAGCGCCGACGCGGACTCTGAAAATAGTTTTTGCAGAATGTAGATATGGAAGTAGATACATCAGATATAACTATCATTTATGACAATCATGGAGCAGGTGATGACGATCGCCTGTTCTTTTTGCGTTAGAGGAAAACTTCTGTAGGTTCCATAACATAAGACGTTCCGCAGGAAATGTAGAGGATGCGTTAAGGAAGTCTGGCAGGCAGAACGTTTTATTCATGACAATAGAAACGCGGACAGCGTGCGTTCTATTGTTCCATACGGATAGGAAGGAAAAGAAATGGAAAGAAATCCGCAGACACGGGCGCCGATATACGAAGCGTTGGAACAATTAAAAAGAAGGCGGGTGGTTCCCTTCGATGTGCCGGGGCACAAAAGAGGAAGGGGCAACCCGGAATTAGTGGAGTTATTGGGAGAAAAGTGCGTCAGCTTAGACGTTAATTCCATGAAGCCTTTGGACAATCTCTGCCATCCGGTTTCTGTCATCAAAGAGGCGGAGGAACTTGCCGCGAAAGCCTTCCGGGCGGATCATGCCTTTTTCATGGTGGGGGGCACGACTTCCTCCGTGCAGAGCATGGTGCTGGCAAGCTGCAAGGCGGGGGATCGGATTATTCTGCCGAGAAACGTACACAAAAGCGTGATTAACGCATTGGTGCTCTGCGGGGCGATTCCCGTGTACGTCAATCCGGAGGTGGACACACGCCTTGGGATTTCTCTGGGAATGCAGATTTCTGAGGTGGAGAAAGCCATCATGGAAAATCCGGGCGCTGTGGCGGTGCTGGTCAATAACCCTACTTATTATGGGATCTGTTCCGATTTGCGCTCCATAGTAAAGTTGGCACATGAGCATGAAATGTTAGTTTTGGTGGACGAGGCCCATGGAACCCATTTTTATTTTGGGGAGGATCTTCCTGTCTGCGCGATGGACGCGGGGGCGGATATGGCGTCGGTTTCCATGCACAAGTCCGGTGGAAGCCTCACCCAGAGTTCCCTGCTTTTGACCGGGAAAAATGTCAACTGGGAGTATGTCAGCCAGATTATCAATCTGACGCAGACCACGAGCGCATCCTATCTGCTGATGTCAAGCCTCGATATATCCAGGAGGAATCTTGTGCTCCGCGGAAAAGAATCTTTCCGCAAAGTCAGTAAGATGGCGGAATATGCCAGGGACGAAATCAATTCCATTGGCGGATTTTATGCCTATGGCAAGGACATGATAAACGGCAGCAGTGTTTTTGATTTTGACGTGACGAAGCTTTCCGTTTACACAAGGGATATCGGACTGGCAGGAATTGAGGTTTACGATTTGCTGCGGGATGAGTATGATATCCAGATTGAATTGGGAGATATTGCCAATATACTTGCTTACATTTCCATTGGGGACAGGATCCAGGACATTGAGCGGTTGGTGGGGGCTTTGGCGGACATCAAGCGGCTGTATTCGCAGGATCCCGCCCGGATGCTGAATACCGAATATATCAACCCCAAAGTGTTAGTTTCCCCCCAGGCGGCTTTTTATGCGGAGAAAAAGTCGTATCCCTTGAGAAAGACTGTGGGGAAAATCTGCGGGGAGTTTGTGATGTGTTATCCGCCTGGAATCCCCATTTTAGCACCGGGAGAGATGATTACCCAGGAATTGATCGAATATATTATTTACGCCAAAGAAAAAGGCTGTTCCATGCAGGGGACGGAAGATCCTACGGTAGAGAATCTGAATGTGCTTTCCGATGAGCGTCAGGTGTGGAAATAGCAAAAACGCGGCGTAGCAGCGTGGAGGATAAGATTGAATATTGAAAGTTAAAATTTTTAATGATTAATTTTCAATGTTCAGTTTTTATGGAAAGTCCGCCTGATGGCGGCGGAATAGGAGAACAATGGAACTTTGGTTTTCGGATTATCAGACAGAAAAAGTAAAGGTTTCGATTAAAGTGCAAAAGCAGCTGTTCGGATTACAGACGGAATTTCAGAGGATTGACGTATTTGATTCGGAAGAGTTTGGAAGATTTTTAAGTTCCGACGGCAGCATTGTATTTACGGAAAAAGACGAATTTGTTTATGACGAGATGGTGGTCCATGTGCCGATGGCGGTGCATCCCCAGGTCAGGAAAGTGCTTGTGATCGGCGGCGGTGACGGCGGAGTGGCAAGGGAACTCTCCTACTACGAGGAGATAGAGCAGATTGACGTGGTGGAGCCGGATCGGGTGTTTGTGGAAGTGTGCAAAGAATTTTTCCCGGATAACGCCAGAGGCCTCTCTGACGGGAGAGTGACGATTTATTATGAGGACGGATTGAAATTCCTGCGCCTAAAGCATGATGAATATGACTTGATCATCAATGACGCCATTGACCCCTTGGGCCATACGGCGGGACTGTTTACCAAGGAATTTTATGGGAACTGTTACAGGGCGTTAAAAGAGGATGGGATCATGGTCTATCAGCACGGAAGCCCCTTTTATGATGAGGATGAGGAATCCTGCCGGGGAATGCACAGGAAAGCGAGCAACAGTTTTCCGATCAGCAGAGTTTATCAGGCGCATATCCCCACCTGCTCTTCCGGTTACTGGCTTTTTGGGTTTGCTTCCAAAAAGTACCATCCTTTAAATGATCTGAATGAAAAACGGTGGAAAGAGCGGGACATTAAGACCTGGTATTACACCACGAACCTGCATAAGGGAGCGTTTATGCTGCCCAAATATGTAGAGGATATGCTGGAAGAAGAAGAGGGCAGGAAAAAAGCGTGAGATTTTCACACGCTATTACAAGAGCTGCAAACGCGGCGGAAAGAGAGGAAGTTATGGGAAGACTATTGATTATCGGCTGTGGCGGAGTGGCGGGAGTCGCCATTCATAAATGCTGCCAGAACAGCAAAACATTTCAGGAAATCTGCATTGCCAGCAGAACAAAATCAAAATGCGATGCGTTAAAGGAGAAGTTAGAAAAAACAACGGATACGGTGATTACAACGGCGCAGGTCGATGCGGATAACGTGGAGGAACTGATCGCGTTAATCAAGTCCTACCAGCCGGACGCTGTGCTGAACGTGGCTCTGCCTTATCAGGATTTAACGATTATGGACGCCTGCCTTGCCTGCAAAGTGGATTACATTGACACCGCCAATTACGAGCCGGAAGATACGGACGATAAGGAGTGGCGCGCCATTTATGAAAAACGCTGCAGGGAAGAGGGATTTACGGCGTACTTTGACTATTCCTGGCAGTGGGCATACCAGGAGCGGTTCCGGGAAGCAGGAATTACGGCTCTGTTAGGGAGCGGCTTTGATCCGGGCGTTACCAGCGTCTTTACCGCCTATGCCCTGAAACATTATTTTGATGAAATCGAATACATTGACATTTTAGACTGCAACGGCGGCGATCACGGCTATCCGTTTGCCACGAATTTTAATCCGGAGATCAACCTGAGAGAAGTGTCCGCAAAGGGATCTTATTGGGAGAACGGCCATTGGGTGGAGACGGAGCCTATGGAGATTAAGCGGGAATATGATTTTGCCCAGGTGGGGAAAAAGGATATGTACCTGCTTCATCATGAGGAAATCGAATCGCTGGCAAAAAATGTGCCGGGGGTGAAGCGTATCCGCTTCTTTATGACCTTTGGGCAGAGCTACCTGACCCATATGAAATGTCTGGAAAATGTAGGGATGCTTTCCACCTCCCCCATTCAGTTTGACGGGAAAGAGATTGTTCCCATCCAGTTTTTAAAGGCATTATTGCCGGATCCCGCATCCTTAGGGCCTAGAACAGTAGGAAAGACCAATATCGGATGTATCTTTACCGGCAAAAAGGACGGCAAGGAAAAAACGATTTATATCTACAATGTCTGCGACCACCAGGAATGCTACAAAGAAGTGGGTTCTCAGGCGATTTCCTATACGACGGGCGTTCCGGCGATGATAGGGGCGGCGTTAGTGGTAGATAAAGTATGGGACAAAGACGGCGTCTTTAACGTGGAAGAGTTTGATCCCGATCCGTTTATGGATATGTTAAATCAGTATGGGCTTCCCTGGGTAGTGGATGAAAATCCGCAGATCGTGGAGTAATCCATCCGCGTGGAAAGCCTGATCAGTCAGCGGAGGAACAGCATGGACGTAAGAGGACTTCCTACCCCCTGTTATGTGGTAGAGGAAAAAAAATTAAAAGAAAATCTGGCAATTCTGCATCAATTAGAGCAGGATACGGGGTGCCATGTGCTGTTAGCCCAAAAAGCTTTTTCCATGTTTTCCCTGTATCCTTTGATCGGATCCTATTTAAGCGGCACCACCGCCAGCGGATTATTTGAAGCGCGGTTAGGTTATGAGGAGATGGGCAAGGAGAATCATGTCTTTGCGCCTGCTTACAAAGAAGAGGATATGCGAGAATTGGTGGCCATCTGCGACCATGTGATTTTTAATTCCTTTGCCCAGTACCAAAAACACCGGCAGACCATAGCGGAGCATAACAAAAAGGCGGCGCATCCCGTCAGCATCGGGATGCGGGTCAATCCCGAATGCTCCACGCAGGAGGGACACGCCATCTATGACCCCTGCGCACCGGGTTCAAGGCTTGGGGTGCTAAAAAGCCAGTTTCCGGAGGAGCTGCCTTCTGATATTGAGGGGCTGCATTTCCATACGCTGTGCGAGCAGAATGCGGATGATCTGGTCACGACGTTCCGCGCCTTTGAAAAAAAGTTTGCGCCCTATCTGAAGCAGATGAAATGGCTGAATCTGGGAGGCGGGCACCACATCACCCGGAAAGATTATCAGTTAGATATGTTAAAAGAGCTGATTGGCGAAATCAAACAGCGGTATTCCCTTGAGGTTTATTTAGAGCCGGGGGAAGCGGTTGCCCTCAATGCCGGCTATCTGGTCACGGAAGTGATGGATCTTGTCCGCAATGGGATGGAGATTCTGATTTTGGACGCTTCCGCTGCCTGCCATATGCCGGATGTATTGGAGATGCCTTACCGGCCGCCGTTAAAAGGCGGGTTTGAGGCGGGTGAGAAGCCGTATACCTATCGATTGTCCTCTATGACCTGCCTTGCCGGCGACGTAATCGGCGACTACAGTTTCGAGCATGAGATAAAAGTCGGCGACCGTCTGGTCTTTGAGGATATGGCAATCTATTCCATGGTAAAAAACAATACCTTTAACGGGATGCCTCTGCCCTCCATTGCCTTATGGAGAGAAGACGGCAGTATCGAGATGGTCAAGACATTTGGATACGAGGACTTTAAGGGACGGTTATCCTAGAGACGGATGGCGGAGGACGCTGCAGTGCAGAGCAATCCTGTCCGGATGAGCAAAATAGAGGAAAGACAATGAATCAAAACGAAAGAAAACGCCCCCTCCCCGGTGCACCGAGGGAGGAGGGTTATTTTATGCCGGGGGAATTTGAACCCCACAGAGGATGTATCCTGATATGGCCCCAAAGACCCGGTTCCTGGCGCAATGGAGCGAAGGAAGCGAGAAACGCCTTTCGGGAGGTTATCTGCGCCATCGCGGAGAGCGAGGAAGTGTACCTTGCTGTGGGAAAAGAGGCAAGGGATTCCGCAGAGGAAATGCTGGCGGAAGCCAGAAAAAATCCTGCGTTGCATCCGATTACAATCTTTGAAGCGGAGACAGACGACGCCTGGGCGAGAGATGTCGCGCCGACCTTTGTGGTAAAAGAGCAGTCAGAAGCCGAAGAGGCACAGGGAAGGGACGTGCGCTGCGTAAACTGGGAGTTCAATGCCTGGGGCGGATCTGTGGATGGGTTATATGCTTCCTGGGAAAAGGACAATGCCTTTGCCACACTGGCGGCAGGGCATCTGGGATATGAGTATTATGACGCGGCGCCTTTTGTACTGGAGGGAGGCTCCATACACAGCGACGGGGAAGGGACGCTTATGGTGACGGAAGCCTGTCTGCTGAGCGCCGGAAGGAACCCGCAGCTTACCAGAGAAGAGATTGAGGAACAGTTAAAGCAGAGCTTAGGGGCCGAGAAGGTGCTGTGGCTCCCCTGCGGCATTTATCTGGATGAAACCAACGAACACGTAGATAACGTCTGCGCGTTTGTGCGTCCGGGCGAGGTGGTTCTGGCGTGGACGGACAACCAGGACGATCCGCAATATGAGCGTTCTCTGGCGGATCTGCGCTATCTGGAAGGGGAGCGGGATGCGAAAGGGCGAAAGATTACAGTCCACAAGCTGCCGATACCCGATCTTCCGGTCTGTGTCACGGCGGAGGAATTAGAGGGCTATGTGTTTGAAGAGGGGGAAGACACCAGAGAGGAAGGAGAGCGTTTAGCTGCCT
>CANQUZ010000120.1 GCA_947627165.1 uncultured Roseburia sp. | reverse complement strand
TCCCGATTGCGGAGGCCACCAGCACAATGATCGCATTGGCGAAGACCTCCAGGTGGGATGTGATGGTTGCAATCTTTGGAGGGATTGCCGCAAGTATTGGAAATACCAGGAAAAACCCCGGAAATGCGGTTCCCGGCGCGGCGATTGCAGTTGCGCTGATGCCGCCGCTATGTACCGCGGGGTATGGGATTGCGACAGGGCAGATGTCGTTTCTGCTGGGCGCATTTGGTCTTTTTGCCGTGAATGTGCTTTTGATTGCCTGTTGCGCATACATCATCACAAAACTTTCAGGCGTGCCGCAAAGAGGGAAAACAACCGACAAAAAGGGGGACAATCGGTGAGGAGAAGTCTCCCGAATGTCCCCCTTTGCTTTAGCTGTCCTTATGCAAAAGCGCATAAAGGACATCCATAAGCATTGCAACATTGATTGGTTTTGCTACATGAGCGTCCATGCCGCACTCTAAGGCGGCTTTCTGGTCCTCCTCAAATGCGTTTGCCGTCATTGCGACAATGGGGATGTTCGCAAGGGCGGGATCTTTCAGTCCTCGGATGTTTCTCGTCGCTTCATAGCCATCCATGATTGGCATCTGAATATCCATAAGAATCAAATCATAGCTTCCAGGCGCTGCATTTTTCACCATATCTACGGCAATGCGCCCATTGGCGGCAGTTTCAACCAAAAATCCGCTTTCTGTCAAAATCTCTTCGGCAATCTCCCGGTTGAGTTCGTTGTCTTCTACCAAAAGAAGGCGTTTGTCTTTCAGTTCCTCCCGGATCGCCGGAATGGCGGGGAGCTGCTCCGGCATTTTGGACTTGCCTAACACGGAGATGAGCAAATCCCTCAAATCGGAGAGGAAGAGAGGTTTATTGCAAAATGCAGTGACGCCGGCTTCCCTTGCCTCCTCTTCAATACTGCTCCAATCATAGGCAGTCAGAATGATGATGGGCATCTTTTCCCCGATGGCGGCGCGGATTTGCCGTGCAATTTCAATGCCGCTCATATCCGGCATGAGCCAGTCTATGATATAGACATAAAATTCATCCCCCATCTCTACGGCCTGTTTTGCCCGGAGGATGGCTTCTTTTCCGTGTAAGGTCCATTCAGAGCGCATACCGATTTGCGCTAACATTTTGGTCACACTGTCGCAGGTGTTGAAATTATCATCCGCCACAAGCGCCCGCAGGCCCTTTAATTCCGGTATCAGATCGGTCTGCCTGTGTTTTGTGATTAAGCGGAACTCAAGGTTGATGATAAACTCTGTGCCTTTGCCAAGCTCCGTCTTTACCTCAATCGTGCCGCCCATGGCTTTTACAATGTTCTGGGTGATGGCCATTCCGAGACCGGTGCCCTGGATGCCGCTGACAGTGGAGGAGCGTTCGCGCTCAAAGGGTTCAAATACGTGCTCCGCAAACTCGGCGCTCATGCCGATTCCGGTATCTTTCACGCGAAATTCGTAAGAGCCGTAGCCGGTGGGGGCATTGGGCTTCTGCCGGATGGAGAGGGAGACAGACCCGCCTGCCGGCGTAAATTTCACTGCGTTTCCAAGCAGGTTGAGCAAAATCTGGTTAATGTGCAGCTTGTCGCAGTAAATATCTTCATCAATCACGTCAATGGTATCTAAGAAAAAGTTGAGCTGTTTCGCCTGCACCTGCGACATGATAATATTGCGCATATCTTTAAAAATATCGGAAAGGCAGCATTCCTTTTCTTCAATGTTGAGCTTTCCGCTTTCAATGCGGCTCATATCCAGGATATCATTGATGAGGCTGAGCAGATGGTTGCTGGAAGATAAAATCTTTCCAAGATATTCCTGCACTTTCTCTTTCCGGTCAATGTTGGCTTCCGCTAGGGAGGTGAAGCCGATGATAGCGTTCATCGGGGTGCGGATATCGTGGGACATATTGGAGAGAAACGTAGTTTTTGCCCGCTCCGCGGCTACCGCTTTTTGGAGTTTTTCTTCTAAAACCGCCTTCTCGACTGCGTGCGCAATGATTTTTTTGGAATTTTGGCGCATCCAGAGATAGTAGAGGATACAGGCGATGCTCATGAAAAATGCCATGATAAGAAAAATCCGGCGGATTTCATACAAATTGCTGAACGCTTTCTTTTCCGGCACAGATACGGCGATGGACCAGAGATTGTTGATTTCATCGGCAGGCTCATAGTAGAAATACAGCCACTCGTCGGTATCCCTGGAATAAAATGTGATGTGGTGCTTCTCGCCCGCAAGCAGGCTTTCTACCGTGGCGTCCCAGCTCTCATTTTGCTTTGTCTTTGTGACGTCATAATCCCGGATGTTGCCCAGAGCATCGTGCGCAGTATCCATAATCAAGTCGCCTGTCTTCATGTCAATAATGTAAACGTCGGCGTCCGCGTTATAAATGTTGTTAATGTTCATCATGGAAGGCAGATCGGAAAGGAAGGTCACGCCATAGAGAATCGCCACAGTGCTGCCGTCTTTGATGACCGGCACATAATGGCGCAGGATAAAGCTTCCGTCATAGAAATTGGCGATGCGGTCGGAGACGTGTTCCCCGAACTTTGCAAGTTCCTCAAACGAAAGGGTGTCGTTGCCTTTGACCAATGAGCCTTCCGGATCGATTACGGTATCGTCCGGCATCAAAACAAATGCCTGCATCGTCGATAACATGGAGGAAAGGACGCTTACCGTTTCCTGGATGCTCTCAACGTCAAATTCTTCCCTTTGGGAAAGGAAGTCCGCAAAGGAATTTAAGGCGGAGCTGTCCCTGCTGATTTTGCTTGAAATCTCTGCAATGACAGAATCTACGCCCTCCTCCATACGGTTCAGGCATTGCCTTTGAACCAGTTTATTTACCTGATAATAAGATACAAAGAAAAGACAGATAAAAGCGATAATCATAAGAAATGTTACTGCTAAACTTTTCTCCTGAGATACAAATTTATGTTTCATAAGTAATCCACAACCTCGTTAATGTATTGTCTGCGTTAGAAATTTCCTTATTAAAAGAAATATACTATAAAAAAATCCATATTACAACCGATAATTTCATAAAAATCTGATAGATATTATGCAATTTTCTTATATGCTATATTATATCTTGTAGTGGCTGTTTCCGTCAATCATTCCGCAGAATAAATTCTATTCCGGAAAGCCTCCGGATAATCCCTTTTCCTATGCCGAAATGTTCTGTTTTATCGGAGATTGTTTCGTGAAAAACAGACATTTTATTAGAAAAACAAAACTAATGATAAAAACATATTAGTAAAACTAATAAGATGGATAACAATATATTATTGGAAAATCCGTATGTTTAAAGCTATACTATATCTAAATGAAACTGCTGTAACAGGCGCGCCCGTTTTGGGGAGGAGGCCGTGCAGAAATGAGGTAAAAAACGAATATCCATACAAACAAGCGGGTATTCGTCGGGCTGTTTGTGCCGAGAACGTCACAAACCGGCTTTCATCCGATAGGAGAACAGATCTCTTGCGGTCCTCAAAGGCAAACGTTCTCGGAATGGAGGATTAGAATGGATTATAAAAATTCTGGCGTCGATATTGAGGCGGGATACAAATCAGTGGAGCTGATGAAAAAATATGTACAGGGCACCATGAGGCCTGAAGTTTTGACCGGGCTTGGCGGATTTTCCGGCGCCTTTTCCATGGAAGCGTTCAAAAACATGGAAAAACCTACGCTGGTATCGGGGACGGACGGAGTCGGGACGAAGCTGAAGCTGGCGTTTTTGCTGGACAAGCATGACACCGTAGGAATCGACTGTGTGGCTATGTGCGTGAACGACATTGCCTGTGCCGGGGGCGAACCGTTATTTTTCCTGGATTACATTGCCTGCGGTAAAAATTACCCTGAGAAAATCGCAGCCATCGTAAGCGGAGTGGCAGAGGGGTGCAAGCAGTCCAATGCGGCGTTAATTGGCGGTGAGACGGCGGAGATGCCGGGATTTTATCCGGAGGACGAGTATGACCTGGCAGGATTTGCAGTGGGGGTGGTAGATGAGAAAGATATCATCACCGGCGCTGATGTGAAAGAGGGGGACGTTTTAATCGGCATGGCGTCTTCCGGCGTGCATTCCAATGGGTTTTCCCTGGTGCGCAAAATCTTTTCCATGAGCAAGGAAAGCCTGAATACCTACTATGACGAGCTGGGGGCGACCTTGGGGGAGACGCTGCTTGCGCCCACCAAAATCTATGTAAAAGCCTTAAGGAGCATCAAGGAGGCAGGAGTGCGCGTGAAAGCGTGCAGCCACATTACCGGCGGGGGATTTTATGAGAATGTGCCGAGGATGCTGCCGGAAGGGAAGCTGGCAGTGATTCGGAAAGACAGCTATGAAGTCCCGCCTATCTTTCGGATGATGGCAAGAGAGGGAGAGGTAGAAGAAAAGATCATGTACAACACCTACAATATGGGGATCGGCATGGTGCTTGCGGTTGACCCGGCGGATGTGGACAAAACTATGGAGGCTGTCAGGGCGGCCGGCGAAACGCCTTATGTCATTGGCGAAATCAAAGATGGTGAAAAAGGAGTAACCTTATGCTAAAGTTAGCAGTGCTTGTTTCCGGAGGCGGGACAAATCTCCAGGCGTTGATTGACGCCATTGACAAGGGAGCCGTTACCAACGCAGAAATATCCGTAGTCATCAGCAATAATCCCAATGCCTATGCCTTAGAGCGGGCAAAGGACCACGGGATAGAGGCTCTTTGCATTTCCCCGAAGCAGTTTGGTGCCAGGGAGGAGTTTAACCGGGCTTTTTTGGAAACGTTAAATTCTTATCAGGTGGATTTGGTGGTATTGGCAGGATTTTTGGTGGTGCTGCCGGAGAGTATGATTAAGGAGTATGAGAACCGGATCATCAATATCCATCCATCGCTCATACCATCTTTCTGCGGAACCGGTTATTACGGATTGAAAGTACATGAAAAAGCGTTGGAGCGGGGCGTGAAAATTACCGGGGCCACTGTGCATTTTGTGGATGAGGGAACGGACACAGGGCCTATCATCCTGCAGAAAGCCGTAGAGGTCAGGCAGGGGGATACCCCGGAAATGCTTCAGCGCCGCGTTATGGAGCAGGCGGAATGGGTGATTCTGCCGGAGGCGGTCAATCTCATCGCAAACGGCAAGGTTTCGGTGTCGGAAGGGAAAGTTTTCATTCAGGAACAGCCTGCCGCTAAGGAGCTTTAATTGGAAGGAAAATGCCGCCCGACGGCGGCGGAATGTGAGGTAATATGAAAGTATTGGTAGTTGGAAGCGGCGGACGCGAACACGCCATTGTAACGAGCGTGGCAAAAAGCCCCCGTGTAGATAAAATTTATTGTGCGCCTGGAAATGCAGGCATCGCGGCTCTGGCGGAGTGCGTGCCCATCGGCGCAATGGAATTTGACAAATTAGTGGCATTTGCCAAGGAGAAAGAGATTGATTTTACCATCATCGGCATGGACGACCCTCTGGTAGGGGGCGTGGTGGATGTCTTTGAGGCGGAGGGGTTAAAGGTGTTCGGCCCCAGAAAAAATGCGGCTATTTTAGAGGGCTCTAAGGCGTTTTCCAAGGATTTGATGAAAAAATATCAGATTCCCACCGCCGCCTATGAAAATTTTACTTCCGCCCAGGAGGCGCTTGCCTATCTTGAGACGGCAAAGATGCCCGTTGTATTAAAGGCGGATGGCCTTGCGCTAGGAAAAGGCGTGTTAATCTGCAGCACGTTAGAAGAGGCGAAAGCGGGCGTAAAGGAAATCATGGAGGAGAAAAAGTTCGGAGATGCCGGAAATACCATGGTCATCGAAGAGTTCATGACAGGGCGTGAAGTTTCCGTTCTTTCTTTCGTGGATGGGAAAACCATCAAAATCATGTCTTCCGCCCAGGACCACAAACGCGCCCTGGACGGGGACCAGGGCTTAAATACCGGAGGGATGGGAACGTTCTCGCCAAGTCCCTTCTACACAAAAGAAGTGGACGAATTTTGCCGCAAATATATCTATCAGGCTACGGTGGACGCCATGGCGGCGGAGGGAAGGCCCTTTACGGGCGTCATTTTCTTTGGGCTTATGCTGACAGAAGAGGGGCCGAAGGTATTAGAGTATAATGCCCGCTTCGGCGATCCGGAAGCCCAGGTAGTTCTTCCCCGCATGAAAAACGATATCATGGACGTATTGGAAGCCTGTGTGGAGGGAAGGTTAGATACGGTGGACTTAGAGTTTTGCGACAATGCGGCGGTCTGCGTCGTCCTTGCTTCCGACGGATATCCGGTGGCTTATGAAAAAGGATTTGAAATCACCGGGCTGGAAAAATTCGAGGGAAAAGAGGATTGTTTCTGTTTCCACGCCGGCACGAAATTCAATGAGGCGGGAACCCTTGTTACAAACGGCGGGCGCGTCCTTGGAATCACCGCCACGGGAGCCGATTTGAAAGAAGCGCGGGCAAAGGCTTATGAGGCTGCAGACTGGGTAAGCTTTGAAAATCAATATATGCGTCACGACATTGGCAAAGCCATTGACGAGGCAGAGTAAAAAATAGTAACAGTTCAGCCCACGCCATTCGCAATCCCGCACTACGGGCTTCAAAATTGCTCATGAACGGG
>CANQUZ010000119.1 GCA_947627165.1 uncultured Roseburia sp. | reverse complement strand
CTTCGTTGCGGATAATCTTTTCGTTGTACACGCGTCTTTCCTCTCGGTCTGATTTCATCTCTGCTTTCATCTCCATTCCCGTATAGCCGGGAAGATTGCTGTTGGCAAAAATGATGCGTCCTTCTATGGGATCTACCTGCCCTGCAGTGCTGATTCCAATCTGTTGGAAACTGCAGGTATCCTGGTAGCTGCGGATAATTTCCTTTGCAAGGCGGACGACGTGCTGCCCGCCGAGAGAGGCCTCGGTAGGCGTTTCACGGACATCGTCTAGGGTTCCGTCCTGATAAATTCCGGATTTAATGGCGGTACCGCCGATATCTAAGACAATAGTACGCATATCAATCTCCATTCTGAGAACGTAAAATCAGTTCCTGGCTTACTTGCGACGTTCTCAGCGCAAAAAGCTGTGTGTGGCGGCTTATGGCAGCAAAATCCTGGTGGTCAGCGCAGCTGTACGGGCGTCCCATGATGGAAGATGGCGCGCGTTGTCAGTTTTTCCGATAAAACCACAAGATTGGCATATCTTCCGGGGCTTAAGGAACCGTGATCCTGCGAGATGCCAAGTGCCTTTGCGGGATTTAGGGAAGCGCATTTTACGGCGCTTGCCAATGGGATTCCCATGGAAAGGACGGCAGTGCGGACACAGTCCATCAGGTTTGTCACAGAGCCTGCGATGGTTCCGTTAGAGAGTGTGGCGAGGTTCCCACACACCGTCACGTCCTGTCCGCCGAGGTCGTAGACGCCGTCTGAGAGTCCGGCGGCGCGCATACTGTCGCTGATGAAAATAATGCGTTCGTCGCCGAAAAGACGGAATGCAGCGCGGACGGCAGAGGGGTGGACATGGATTCCATCGCAGATAAGCTCAGCCATGCAGTGGGGGGAATCGGCGGCAGCGCCGATAGGTCCCGGCTCCCGATGCGTAAACGGAGGCATGGCGTTGAACATATGGGTTAGCTGGGATGCGCCGCAGGAAAGAGCCTCCATTGCTTCATCATAAGTCGCCGTGGTGTGTCCAAGCGAGATACGGACTTTTCCGGCAAACGTGCGGATGAAATCAAGCGCCCCCTCTGCTTCCGGGGCAATCGCCGCCGTCCGGATTCGTCCGCCGGAGAGTTCCATAAGGCGCGTAAACATAGGGGCCTCCGGAGCGCGGATATAGGCGGCGTTCTGCGCCCCTTTTTTGGCGGAGCTGATAAAAGGACCTTCCAGGTAAAGGCCGCAGAAATCCGCCCCCTGCGGGTCGCTAAATTCCGCAGCGGTGCGGCAGATCTCTGCCAGGCGGTCTTCCGGCAGCGTCATTGTGGCGGGGGTGATTGCCGTTACGCCGCAGCGCAATTCGTATTCTGCAATGGTGCGCAGAGCCTCTTCGGATCCGTCGCAGCAGTCGCTTCCCATGCATCCGTGGAAGTGCAGATCCACAAGGCCGGGAATGACAAATCCCCCCGCCGCGTCAAAGGCAAACTCCTCGCAGCTTTCGCCGTCCCCTGCGGCGAGGTACTCCGCTTCCGTTACAATGCGATCCCCGCAAGCGTACAGGGGCTGCGGAGAAAAATAACCGCCTTCGCAAAACACAAGTCCGTTTGTGATTTTTATTTTTTTCATAGAAGCCCCCCTTTGGCCATCTGATAGAGTGCATCCTTGGGACATTCTGAGAGCGCGGCCTCGTCCGCCACAAGGGTGACGTCGTTGTGGAGCTGCAGGATGGAAGCCGGAACCTGCGGAGTGACAGGGCCGAAAAAAGCGGTATGTACAATCTCTGCTTTGTCTTCGCCGCAGACGGCTACCAGAATCCTGCGGGCAGACATGATGGTTTTAATCCCCATGGTATACGCCTGCCGCGGGACGTCGCCCTCCGACGGGAAGAAGCGCATATTCGCCTTGATGGTTCTCTCGGAAAGCGTCACGCAATGCGTTTCTTTCTCAAAGGCAATGCCGGGCTCGTTAAAGCCGATGTGACCGTTATGCCCGAGGCCCAAAAGCTGCAGGTCGATGCCGCCGATGGAATGGATGATGCGGGTGTAGCTTTCGCACGCGTGTTCAGCGTCAGGATCCATGCCGTCGGGGAGAAACGTCCGGCTTTTGTCAATATTTACTTTCTCAAACAGATTCCGATTCATAAAATAGTAGTAGCTTTGGCTGCTTTCCCTCGAAATCCCCCGGTATTCGTCCAGGTTGACGGTCGTCACTTCCGAAAAATCAAGGTCGCCCTTGTGGTACCATTCCACGAGCTGGCGGTAGGCGCCAACCGGCGTAGATCCGGTGGCAAGGCCAAGCACGCAGTCCGGCTTCATAATGATTTGCGCGGAAATAATGTTTGCCGCTTTCCGACTCATATCATTGTAATCTTTTGCTTTATATATCTTCATATCATTCCTCCTTGCAGTTCTCCCTGGAAATTAGAAAGACTCCTGATAGCTCCATCATAGCATAAGTCTTTTTCTCTTTCAATTAGGAACGGCAAATTTTGATAAAAAATTTTCATAAATTAACAAAAATGAAAAAAATTTTAAAAAGTCATTGACAAAACGCAGAGAGGATTTTACAATGAAATCAGACATATGCGGAATACATCTTTGAGGAACAAAAAATAAAATTTAAGGAGGAAAGTTTTATGCAAAAAAGAAAATGGTTGGCGCTTACGTTAAGCTTGGCTATGGCGTTTACGGCGGCAGGCTGCGGAAACAGCGGAGGGACAACGGATACGCCCGCGAAGGATGACGGCGGAGGAAGCGTTTCGGCTGATACGGAAAAAGGCCAGTCTGAGGTATCGGAACCGTCAGGCGGCAACGGAGAGGCAACGGAGATTACCCTTTGGACCTACCCGATTGGCAAATGGGGCGATGCAGCTACAGTAGATGGGCTGATTGCAAGTTTCAATGAAGCGCACCCGGAGATTTCCGTCACGGTAGAATACTTAGATTACACCAATGGGGACGACCAGGTCAATACTGCAATCGAGGGCGGACAGGCGCCGGATGTGATTATGGAAGGGCCGGAGCGTCTTGTGGCAAACTGGGGAGCAAGAGGCGTGATGGTGGATTTGTCGGATCTTTGGACAGACGACGCGAAAGCGGCAATTTACGACTCTGTCGAGAATGCCTGCCAGAATGCAGAGGGCGTATTTTATGAATATCCGCTGTGCATGACGACACACACGATGGCAGTAAACCGTGAGATGTTTGAAGCGGCGGACGCTCTGCAGTATCTGGATGAAGAGAAAGGAACCTGGACGACGGAAGGCTTCGTCAATGCCGTGAAAGCCCTGTATGATTCCGGGCAGACCAATGTTGCGGCAGTTTACTGCGGCGGACAGGGCGGCGACCAGGGAACCCGTGCTTTAATCAATAACCTTTACGGCGGGACCTTTACCAATCCGGAGCACACGGAATATACCGCAAACAGCCCGGAGAACGTAAAAGCGCTCGAATTATTAAAAGATATGGATGGAATCAACTTTGATGCATCCATTCAGGGCGGCGATGAAATCCAGCTGTTCTGCAACGGTACGCTTGCAATGGCATTCTGCTGGAACGTGGCGCAGGAAGCCAACAATGCGGAGAGCATTAACTTTGACGTAATCCCGATGGCTTTCCCGACGGAGAGCGGAGAACCGAAGCTTTGCGGCGGTATCTGGGGATTTGGCGTATTTGACAATGGAGACGAGGCAAAGATTGCAGCGGCAAAGACATTCATTGACTTTATGGCAAATGATGAAACACAGGTTGTTGAGAGCGTAAAAGCATCTACCTATTGGCCAGTAAAAGATTTGGGCAATATCTATGAAGGCAATGACCTGATGGGCGAATATGCGAAGTTTATTCCGTTTATGGGCGACTATTATCAGGTTGTAAGCGGCTGGGCAGAGGCTCGTACTGCATGGTGGAATATGCTCCAGCAGATTGGAACCGGGGCAGAACCGGCGACTGCGGCAGAAGAGTTTGTAACGACTGCAAACCAGGCGGCTTCCGGCAGCTGAGAAACAGAATAGTGGGCAAAAGTAGCGATTGATATACGCGGCTCTTCCCGTGGAATTTTATGGGAAGAGCCGGTTTTATATCCTTTTTCAAAAATGGGAAGGGATGGAAAGGAGGAATGCTCGTGAAGAAAAAAAATTCGATGAGCAGGGCGCTTGTTATGCGTGAGACTGTGGCGGGGTATGCCTTTATGCTCCCAAGTCTGGTTTTTTTTATCGGGTTTGTCATTTATCCGATGATACAGTGCATCATTACCAGTTTTTTTGACTCTACGATGAATCGTGATGATATTTTCATCGGGTTTCAAAATTATATCGAAATGTTCCACGACAGTGTGTTTTTAGGCGCATTGAAAAATACGTTTATCATCGTGGTTGTTTCCGTTCCGATTGTCTGTATCTTTTCCCTTTGGGCAGCTACCGTTATTTATGACCTGAAAGGGCCGGTCTGCTCCATCTTCCGATGCATCTTTTATCTTCCGGTTGTGACGGGTTCTGTTGCAGTTACGGTGGTGTGGAAATGGATGTTCAATAATTATTATGGCATCTTTAATTATGTCGGCACCCATACCGGTATCTTAAATCAGAATATCAACTGGCTGGGGGATGAGCGGTTTGCGCTTGGCTGCGTGATCCTAATCCTTCTCACAACGTCAGTGGGGCAGCCGATTGTGCTGTATGTGTCCGCCTTAAGCAATGTGGATCAGTCCCTCGTGGAGGCTGCAGAGGTTGACGGCGCCACAAGATTCCAGTGTTTCTGGAAGATTAAATGGGCGCAGATTATGCCCACGACGCTTTACATCCTGATTATTACCATGATAAACAGTTTCCAGTGCTTTGCGCTGATTCAGCTCTTGACAAGCGGCGGGCCGAACCACAGCACGGATACGATTATGTACTATATTTATTACAATGCGTTTAAGCTGTACCGGTACGGATATGGAAATGCCATGGGCGTAGTTCTCGCCGTTATTATAGCAGTTCTCTCAGCGGTGCAGTTCAAGCTGGCAAAAACGGATTAAGAGGGAGGTGCGGCTATGTCAGAAAAAGGGAATCATCTTGCTTTGGGCAAAGTTCGCTCTAAGCTGTATAAAGGATTTTCAATTGTAGTAATCACGCTATTGGCGATTGCGTTCGCATTTCCGCTCTATTGGATTATTACAGGCTCTTTCAAAACACAGGCGGCGATTAACTCAGTGACGCCGCAGTGGTGGCCTTCAGAGTGGGTCATGGACAATTATCAAAAACTCTTCAGCCGGCAGGTTGCCCCCTTGTGGGAATGCCATATCCCGTTCACCCAGGTGACGTTTGCGGGGCCGGAAATGCCGGCGGCGGTGCGCTGGCTTTTGAATACAGTATTTATGTCCCTGGCTTCTATGGTGCTGACCTGTATCACGGCCGCGATGGCGGGATATGCGCTGGCGAAAAAGCGTTTTGCGGGACGCACGCTGCTATTTTCTCTGATTGTGTGCGCAATGGCGCTTCCCAAGCAGGTCATTTTAATTCCGCTTCTCAGGGAGATGGCGGATTTGCATTTGTACAATACCATCTGGGCAGTTATCTACCCAATCGTAGGATGGCCGTTCGGCGTATTTTTGATTAAGCAGTTTGCCGAAGGGATACCGGGCGAGATGATGGAGGCGGCAAGGATTGACGGGGCCAGCGAGTGGAAGACGTTTTATCTGATTGCGCTTCCCATGATAAAGCCTGGAATTGGGGCACTTGCTATTTTTACATTTATTACCTCGTGGAATGATTACTTTATGCAGTTAATCATGCTCACAAGCACTTCCAACCTGACGATTTCCCTTGGAATTGCGAAATTGCAGGCGGAGAATGCAACAGACTTTGGATTGATTATGGCTGGCGCGGCCTTGGCGTCCATTCCGATTATCATTGTCTTTTTGGTGTTCCAGAAATATTTCACAAAGGGAATTACGATGGGAGCAGTGAAAGGATGATTGGGGCGCTGCAGGGCGTCCCGGTGATAGAAGGAGGAGAGAACAATGAAAGAGAAGGAAAAATATCAGGGCATTTTTCCGGCATTTTATGCCTGTTATGACGATGACGGCCAGGTGGACGGAGAGCGGACCAAACGGCTGACAAGGCATTTGGTAAAAAAAGGAGTGAAAGGCGTTTACGTAGGAGGATCTTCCGGAGAATGTATTTACCAGTCTGTGGCGGACAGGAAAAAGACGTTAGAGAATGCCATGGAGGCTGCGGAGGGGAAACTGACGGTGATTGCCCATGTGGCCTGCAACAACACGGCGGACAGCAGGGAGTTAGCGGCCCATGCGCAGGGGCTTGGTGTGGATGCGATTGCTGCGATACCGCCTATCTATTTTCATTTGCCGGAATATTCCATAGCGGATTATTGGAACGATATATCCGCAGCGGCGCCGGATACGGATTTTGTAATTTATAATATCCCGCAGCTTGCGGGGGTTGCCCTCACCCTGCCGCTTTTCCGCAAAATGCGCGAAAACCCAAGGGTTATCGCCGTAAAGAACAGCTCTATGCCGGTGCAGGATATCCAGATGTTTAAAGCGGAGGGCGGAGAGGATTTCGTGGTATTCAACGGCCCGGACGAACAGTTGGTATCCGGCCTTGCGATTGGTGCGGACGGCGGGATCGGCGGAACCTACGG
>CANQUZ010000118.1 GCA_947627165.1 uncultured Roseburia sp. | reverse complement strand
TAGGGCCTACGGGCTGCGGAAAAACTACCTTCATCAATCTCCTGATGCGTTTTTATGATGTGAAAGGCGGAGAAATTTTTGTGGACGGCACTCCCATCCGGAAGATAACGAGGAAGAGCCTCCGCAGCAATTACGGCATGGTATTGCAGGAAACATGGCTTCGCAGCGGAACCATCCGGGACAACATCGCCATAGGAAAACCAGAGGCTACGGAGGAAGAAATCATAGCGGCGGCAAAGGCGTCCCACGCCCACGGGTTTATCAGGAGGCTGCCCCAGGGGTACCAGACAGTCATCGCGGAGGATGGGGGCAATTTATCCCAGGGACAAAAACAGCTGCTTTGCATTGCCCGGGTGATGCTTTGCCTGCCTCCGATGTTAATTTTAGACGAGGCAACCTCTTCCATAGATACCAGGACGGAAATTCAGATTCAAAAAGCCTTTGCGAAGATGATGGAGGGCAGGACCAGCTTTATTGTGGCTCACAGGCTCTCCACCATACAGGAAGCGGACATGATTCTTGTCATGAAAGACGGGGCGGTCATTGAGCAGGGAAACCATGAAGAGCTGCTGGCGAAAAATGGCTTTTACACCAATCTGTACAACAGCCAATTCGCAAAATAAAAAGCATGGACGGTATGTTTTGGAAACAGCGGGCTTTGGAACGGTAAAAACATGAAATAAGGTAAAAGTGATTTTTATGAAAAAGAAGGAACATTCTGTAATTGGAGAATCGGCGCAGGTCGGGGAACGGCATTCTGCAAAACAGAAGGGCGATAAGGATATACGCTGGGACAGGCTGGATAATACGGCGCACCTGTTTCCTGTCATTGCAGGAGAGAGCATGAGCAATGTGTACCGCATCAGCGTCACCTTAAAAGAACGGATACAGCCCCAGCTGCTGCAGCAGGCGTTAGATGTCGTGCTGCCGAAATTTGACGGTTTTAATCTGCGCCTTCGTCAGGGAGTATTCTGGTATTATTTCGAGGAAAACGGAAAGCCGGCGCCGAAGGTGCGGGAAGAGGATACCTTTCCCTGCCGATTTATCCATCAGAACAAAAACCACAGTTATCTGTTCCGGGTAACTTACTATAAATACCGGATTAATTTGGAAGTGTTCCATGTGCTGACGGACGGGATGGGAGGTCTTAATTTTCTGAAAGAACTGACCTACCAGTATCTCCGTTTCGCCCATGAAGAGTTACAGGAAAAATTAGGGGATACCCTAAACGTGGACACTTCCTTAAACCGGGAAGACAGCTTTTTGAAAAATTATAAAAAAAGCTCGGCAAAGGGATATCAGACGAAAAAAGCCTACTTAGTGAAAGGGGAGAAGCTGCCGCCGGGGGAGTTCGGCGTTATGCACGGCTATATGCCGGTTTCCCAGTTAAAACAGGTCTGTAAGGAATACGGCGTAAGCATCAATGAATATCTGGTGGCAGTTTATGCCTGGAGCGTCTATTCGGAACGCCTCCATGGGATGCCTTCTGAGAAGCCTATCCGCGTGGCAGTTCCGGTAAACTTAAGACCTTATTTTAATTCCAATACCACCAAGAACTTTTTCGTTATGGTATCTGCGGAATTTCATCCCAGGAAAGAGAGCTATGCCTTTCTGGAAGTATTGGAAATCGTGACACAGAGCCTGCGCAGCCAGATGGATCGGGAACATTTAGAGAAGCTGTTTTCCTACAACGTCTCCAATGAGAAGCAGTTACTTGCAAGGGCGGTGCCTTTACTGTTCAAAAACATGGTCATGAGGTACATTTATACGACGTCAGCCCTTGCCAATACTACCACCATTACCAATATCGGAAATATTTCCGTGGCGGAGGAATACCGCCCCTATATAGAAATGTTCCATGCCTTTTTGGCGATGTCGAAGGGGCAGCACATGAAAGGGACGATTTGTTCCTATGGAAACACTCTGGTATTCAGCTTCAGCTATGACTATGTGGAGACGGATATCCAGAGGGGTTTCTTCCGTAAAATCACGGAAGACGGCATACAGGTGGAAATAGAAAGCAATGGGGTTCAGTATGAGTAGATGCAGGAATTGTAACATCGAGGTATTAGATGAAACGGTAAGATGCCCGCTTTGCGGATCGGTGTTGGAATATACCGAGGAGATGGAAAATATGTATCCCAACGTAAAGATCAAAGCGAGGAAAATGGTTTTGATTAGCAGGATATACCTATTTTGCGCGATTCTGTCAGAGGCAGTCTTATGGTATGTGAATGCCGCCGTAAATCCTGAAATCTGGTGGAGCGTCATCGTAGGACTTGGGATGCTTTACCTTTACTTGCTGCTGCGTTTTGCGATTCTGGGGCAATCCGGGTATCGGGAAAAGACTGTGGTACTGACAGCCATTGCCGTCTTGGTGATGGTGGCGGTGGACATGGTGACGGGCTATCGGGGATGGTCCGTCAATTATGTGCTGCCCGCCGGGATTATGCTGATGGACGCTGGGATTATCGTCTGCATGGTGATTGACCGCCGAAACTGGCAGAGTTATTTGATGTGGCAGATGGTGATGATCCTTTGCAGTATCGTTCCGCTGATTTTGGCGGCGGCGGGCATAGTTACAGCGCCGTTCCTGTCGAATCTGGCGTTTGCCTGTTCCCTATTTTTGTTCCTTGGGAGCGTCATCATCGGAGATCGCAGGGCGAGAGTGGAATTGCGGCGCAGATTTCATGTGCGCTGACCGATGGCAGTATGTTTGCTGCCATCGGAAAGAGCGCAGGTTGAGATAGGGAGCTTTATGGACGCTTTGCCAGATGGCTGACATTCATATAGACCGGAAGGCCGTTTTGGTATGTCACATCCATTTCTCCCTGGATGAGCGGCGTAAGGTAGTCGAGAAGAGGCTGCTTAATATCATTTCCTGCATCGCTGATCCATTCTGCCGGAACCGATTTTGCCTCGTTGGCAATGCCGTTCAGTTCAGCATAACCGTATTCCACCTGATAGGGGCTGTTTGAGATGCGGTGAATGGTGGCCATAGATGCGGTGACGCCCTCTTCGGAGAGTGCTACGGCTTTTTTTCCCAGAGCAAAAGCCTCTTCCAGATCCGTTTTTGAGGACAAATGGGAAGCGCAGCGCTGCAAAACATTGATTTCCACGGAGCGGACCTTCACCCCCAGTTTTTCTTTTACCAAAAATTCCAGGGTTTTTCCAACGCCGCTTAACTGGCTGTGCCCGAAGGTGTCGATGGACTGTTCGGAAGCGCTGATATAATTGCCGGAGGCATCCCGGATTCCCTCGGAGACTGCGACAATGACATTGTTTTGTTCAAACAAAAGGCGTTTCACATCCAACAGAAAATCTTCCTTATCAAAAGGAACTTCCGGCAGATAAATCAAATGGGGGGCTTTGTTGTATTCGTTCCTTGCCAAAGCGGCGGCGGCGGTCAGCCATCCGGCGTCGCGCCCCATGATTTCTCCGATGGTAACGCTTTTGACTGCGTAGATAAAGGTGTCGTGAGAAATCTCTAAGAGAGAGCTGGCGATATATTTGGCGGCGGAGCCAAAGCCTGGGGTATGGTCCGTCTCACAGAGGTCGTTATCGATGGTCTTTGGAATGCCGATGATGCGTACCGGGCTCCCAATCCGCTTTCCGTACTCGGAAAGTTTTAAGACCGTATCCATAGAATCGTTGCCTCCGATATAGAAAAAAGCGCCGATGTCATAGTCTGCAAACTGTTTAAAAATATAGACATAAGAAGAATCGTCGTCCAAAAAATCCGGCAGCTTATAACGGCAGGAACCTAAGTACATAGCGGGCGTCACCATAAGGCGGTGCAGATAGTCCGGATTTTCTGTTATGATTTCAGATAAATTTATAAAATCACTGTTTAAAATCCCCATAATGCCGTTTAGTGAGCCATAAACAGAATCATACTGATCTGACTTCATTGCGCTTTCGATGACTCCGGCAAGGCTGGCGTTAATTGCGACCGTTGGGCCGCCGGACTGGGCGACCATGCAGTTCTTTCGTTTCATACATAAACTCCTTACTCTTCAATATAAAATAGGAAACTGAAAAATTCAAACATTATCATAACCAAAAACACAGGGATTATCAAGATGGAATTTAAGCGTGAAAAGGAATGGATTGCTATAAAATGCATAGCGCAGGAAAGGAGAGCGAGATGGGAAAAGAGCGGTGCGCTTTGTGTCCGAGGAATTGTTCCGCGGACCGAAAAAATGGAGAAAAAGGCATCTGCGGGCAGACAGACCGGCTGAGAGTGGCGAGGGCGGCGCTGCATCACTGGGAAGAACCCTGCATATCCGGGGAGAACGGATCAGGGACAGTCTTTTTCAGCGGCTGCCCGCTTCGCTGCGTCTTTTGCCAGAACAGGGAGATTGCCCTGGGAAATGCAGGAAAAGAAATTTCTGTGGGGCGGCTGGCGGAGATTTTCTTAGAATTGAAAGAAAAGGGGGCGCACAACATCAATCTGGTGACGCCGGCGCATTTTGCACCCCAGATAGCGGCGGCGCTGGAAGCGGCAAAAGGGCAGGGCATGGATCTCCCGGTGGTGTATAACACCGGAAGCTACGAGAGCCTGGAAACGGTGAAAAGCCTGGAGGGATTGGTTGACGTCTATCTGCCGGATTTTAAGTACATGAGCGAAACCTTAAGCCAGAAATATTCCCACGCTCCGGATTATGCAAGCGTGGCTCAAAATGCCATTGCCGAAATGGTGCGCCAGAGAGGGGATGCCGTTTTTGAAGGTGGGCTGATGACGTCCGGCGTTCTGGTGCGCCACCTCGTGCTGCCCGGGCAGACCAAGGATTCCAAAGCAGTCATCCGCTATCTCTATGAAACTTACGGGAATCGGATTTTTATCAGCATCATGAACCAGTTTACGCCGTCGGCCAGCCTGGAATCCTATCCGGAATTAAACAGAAAGCTCACTGCGGCGGAGTATGACGAGGTGGTGGATTATGCCATAAGTCTTGGGGTGGAAAACGGGTACATACAGGAGGGAGAGACGGCGGAAGAGAGCTTTATTCCGGCATTTGACTGGGAAGGAGTATAACGGGGATGCGGTCGAAATATGCCACATTCTAGTTGACGCATTCTCCAATATCCCATATAATGAGGACTAAACATATTGCTGAGAGAACACTTCGGAGGACAGAATGTTTAGGTACCTGCCTGATAAGATCACAGAGAAAAGAAACTTTTTATGGATTGCTGCCAGCTGCGTTGCATTGGCAGTTCTTATTGTATCCTTTTTTTATGCTTCCCTGCCTAGCTTTGCCTATACTCCCGTGGAAGGGACTGTCTCAAACGGGCCGGTCTGGGTGCGGGAAGCTCCGGTAGACGGCAAAACGGTTACTAGCATGGCTGTTGGGACCAAGGTGACGGTGCTGGATGAGACTTCTGCCAAAGACGGAAACGTCTGGTATCAGATACAGCTTACTGCCGACGGGAAGACTGTGACCGGCTATACCAGGTCGGACTTTATTACTCTGGCAGGGGCTTCCGAGGAAGATAAGGCATATTTGGAGAGTTTGAGACAGGCTGGTTTTCCGGAAAGCTACGCTGTAAAATTACTGCCGTTACATAAAAAATATCCCGGATGGCAGTTTATCGCCGTTCAGACAGGGCTGGACTGGGGCGCCTCCGTTGCGGCGGAAAGCGCCGTTGGGAAAAACCTGATTGAAAGTACGGTCAACGATTCGAGGAAGTCCACAGACGCCGGCGCATACAACTGGAAAACCAACAGCTGGTATGGGTTTGACGGTGCGGGATGGGTATGCGCTTCCAGAGACTATATTGCATACTGCATGGATCCGAGGAATTTTCTGGATGAATCTTATATCTTTCAGTTTGAGACACTGGAATATGAACCTTATCAGGATATCGCAGGCATCAACAATATTTTAAAAGGGACTTTTATGGAGGGGGATTACAAAGACACGGACGGTCTGAAAAAGAACTACGCCAAAACCTTCCTTGAAGTGGGAACCGCTCTTGGAGTCAGCCCGTACCACCTGGCTTCCCGATGCAAGCAGGAGCAGGGAACAAAAGGGACAAGCCCCCTCATTACCGGCGTTTATAAAAATTATGAAGGATACTATAATTTTTTTAACGTAGGGGCTTACACGACATCCACGGCGTCTGCGGCGGTAAACGGTTTGATTACCGCAAAAAACAACGGATGGAATTCTATCTATAAATCCATTTCCGGCGGCAGTGCGGTGGTGGCAAATAACTATGTGAAAAAAGGGCAGAATACCATATATTTTGAAAAGTTTAATGTGGTTTATCAAAACAGCCTTTATTCCCATCAATACATGACGAACTTAAGGGCGGCGATGAGTGAGGGAAACAGCCTGGGAAAGGCGTATAACGACAAAAACCAAGCCTTCGTATTCCGCATCCCCATCTATCAGAATATGCCGGAAAATCCGGTAGGCTTTACTGATAAGGGAAATCCAAACAACTGGTTAAAATCCTTAGAAGTTGAGGGGGCGTCCCTGACGCCATCCTTCCAGCCGGACAAAACCGCCTACACCCTGGTATTAGGGGAAGAGACGGCCAGCATCCAGGTGTCCGCCGCCGCGGTGTCGGACAAAGCCACACTGTCAGGCGTTGGCAGCCACCCCTTAAATTTTGGCGAGAATAAAATCGAAGTTGTCTGCACCTCCCAGAGCGGAGAGGCGCGCACCTACACAATCACAGCGGCAAGAGGCAAAGGAGCGGCGCAGGGGGGAGAAAATGCGGGGGCTTCTGCCGTCCTTTATGGGGATATCAACGGCGA
>CANQUZ010000117.1 GCA_947627165.1 uncultured Roseburia sp. | reverse complement strand
CCGCAGTCCTGGGATTAGAGCGGACATGGGAGGTGCAGGGATGATGGGGCGAATGGTGGGGCGGATAATCCGCCGCGGGATATTGGGACTGTTCGCCGTATTTACGGTAAGCCCCATCGTGTTCCTTGCCACAGGCAGCCTCATGGGAGCCGGAGAGTTGAAGGAGTGTCTTTCGCCCATTTTGCTGGGAGGCGAAGGGTACGCCTCCTGGCGGCTGATTCCGCAGTATCCCACCTTGAAAAACGCTGTGGAACTGCTGTTAGATTCCCCGGAATTTTTCCATATGTTCTGGAACACGATGAAACTGACGGCAGGCATCATCGCCGGCCAGGCAGCATTTGCCATACCAGCGGCATGGGGGTTGAGCAGATATTCCTTTTGGGGGAAACCGTGCATTTACCAGATGTATATCCTTCTGATGATGATGCCCTTTAGCGTGATGATGCTTTCGGAATATCTGGTTTTAGAGGCGCTGAACTTGAATAATACCCTGTGGGCAGTCATTTTGCCGGGGATTTTTTCGCCGTTTTCTGTGTTTATCATGTATCGCTTTTTTTCGGAGATACCGGAGGAGATTTTAGAGGCGGCGAAGGTAGATGGGGCGGGGGATTGGAAGATGTTTCTTTTGGTGGGGCTTCCTGTGGGCAGGGTTGGCATTGCCTCCGCCTTACTGCTTCAGAGTTTGGAATGTTTTAATATGATTGAGCAGCCCATTGCGTTTTTAAAAGAAAAAACCCTGTTCCCGCTGTCGCTGTATCTTCCGATGATAGGGTTAGAGAAGACGGGAGTTGCCCTGTGTGCCTCCCTTACCGCGCTGCTGCCGGCTCTGCTCTTATTTTTGTCAGGCAGCGGTTATTTAGAGCAGGGAATTGCAGCGGCGGCAATCAAAGAATGAGAGGAAGGGGCTGGACATGAACAGATTTTTTATCCGGGGATTTGGAATTCTGATGGCAGTCATGCTGTTTTTTACGCTGGTCTCAAGAGCGGCAGACAGCTTTCTTGTGCCGCAGGTAATGGTGGAGGGACCCTCTGGGAAAAAGATAGAGCACCTGGTACGGACGGAGGGGATTGTGCAGAAAAGCCTGGAAATTCCCATATTGACGCAGGAGGGACTATTAGTGAAGACCGTCTATGTGCAGGAAGGCAGCCAGGTGGGGCAGGGGGATCTGTTAGCGGAACTTGATTTGCAGCAGCTAGCGGAGCAGATGGAAAAACTGCGGGATGAAATAAAAGCGCTTGATTTTGCCAATGAGGCGATTGAAGACAGCCGGGAGCTGGAGAGGAAAAAAAGGGAACGACAGCTTCAGCGCGCCAATGAGGATTACGCAAGGGCGCAGCAGGAGAAAGATGGGAGACTTTCCCGCCTGGCAGAAGAAGTAAGGCAGGCAGAGGAAGCCATTGACCAATTTACAGGAGAAAACGAAGCGGAGAAAGAGACCTTGTGGAGAAATTATTTTGCAAAACAGGCGGCATATGAAGAGGCGGAGCGGGAGTTGGAACAGGCGGCCGTGTTGGCGGGGCGCGCCGTCGAGGATGCAGGGGAAGAGGCGGCATCAGATTACTCCAAAGAAATCAATGAGATTTCCATCGCCCAGAAAGAAAAGCAATTAAAAGCCTATGAGGAACTTGCAGAAAATGAGGGGAAGATTGTCGCGCAAGAGGCAGGCACAGTCACAGGGGTTTTGGTAAAGACCGGGCAGAAAACCCCTGACACGGCGGCATTTACCATGGCGTATGCCAAAGGCGGCGTTTCTCTTACAGCGGAAATTTCCGGGGAAGAAGCCCGTTACCTGGGGAATCAAACGGCGGTGTCGGTGAAAAAGAACGGGGTGGAATATGAAGATTTTTTCGTGTCGTCCATGAGGCAGAAGGAGGACGGAACCCTGGAACTGGACATTCGCTGTGAGGAGCACGCGCAGGAGTTTCCCATGGGGGAAGGGGCGGAAATCAGCCTTATAAATCGGTCTGAACTCTATCCCTGTGCCGTTCCCCTAAGCGCAATCCACACGGAGCAGAGTCGAAATTATGTGTTTGTGGCGGAGAAGAGGGAGGCTGTGCTTGGACTAGAATATTTTGCCAGAAGCGTCGAGGTAACGATACTTGAGAAAAACAGTAGCTACGCGGCGTTAGAAGAAGGATCCCTGACTTCCGAAAGCCTGGTGATTGTTGATTCTGACCGTTTTCTGCAGGCAGGCGGCAAAGTGCGCCTGCAAAACCCATGAGGCGCGCTATCAGATGGGCGGTTTCCGCTGTCTGTCTGATTGCAGCGGTGCTGTTAGGCCTTGCGGGCAGCATTGCTTTAAAGAAAGAAAAGTTAGAGGGGGCAGGAATCACTCTGGTATCCCTGGATGGGGGCATGGATTCGGGGAATCCGACAGCAGGCGGGAGCGGCAAAGGAGTGACAGCCGTTAAAGTGCAGGAGATGTTAGAGGCGGAGGCGGGGCAGGAAGCTCCCATTGGATTTACGGCATGGGAGGAGGAGACAGATAAACGCATCACGGATGGAGAGGGATTGCGCAGCGCAGACACCACAGCAATCCATCTTTTTGGAACTTCCGAATATCTGCTTCCCTATGGAAAAATTCTGCAGGCTTCTGACAAAGAGGGGTGTCTGATTGGAGAGGGGAGCGCCCGGAAACTGTTTGGAAGCAGCCAGGCGGAGGGGCTTACCGTCTGCTGTGGGGAACAAAAATTCGTCATACGCGGCGTAATCAAAGAGCCGGAGGAAGTCCTGATATTCCAGGAGACAAGGCGGGATGCGGTCTTTCACCGTATTACCCTAGAGGCGGCATCGGGGAAAATGGGTAAGGCAAAGGAACTGACGGCGGCAGAAAAATTTCAGAACAGGCATGGCTTAAGCGGCATGGAGGTATTAGAAACCGGGGAAAGCCCCCTCCAAAAAGTCCTTTCCTTAGTCCCCGGAAAATGGTCGGATTTTGCGGGCTGGCGGACAAACCTGCAGCAGCGCAGAGAGGAAGAGCAAAAGAGGCGGAAACTTCCCAAAAGTATTTTGGACGTGACGGCAGACAGGCATAAAGATACGGCGTTTTGCCTGCTGGCAGGCAGCCTGTCGGCACTGCTATTAGGGATGGCGGTCAATATTTCAATAAAAAACTCTTAACAAAACCTCCCAGTTCATGTTATAATATACATCATAAGTGCTTATGCTGATTTCTTTTACAGGATTAGCCGCTCACACAATAAGGTATCTTGCATCCATGAGATGTGTCAGATATCCTATTGTGTGGGCTGCTTTTTCTGTTTTCATTTTTACAAAAATAAGGGACAAGCCTTATCAGAAGCAGGGAAAATGACGATAAAAGAAAAGGATAGGACAGCCATGAGGAGGACGCAGACATTATGGAAAATGAAAATGTCTCTAAAAATTTTATTGAACAGATCATTGACAAAGACATCAAAGAAGGGCACTGTAAGGTAGTCCGCACCAGATTTCCGCCGGAACCCAACGGATATCTTCACATCGGACACGCAAAATCCATACTTTTAAATTATGGGTTAGCGCAAAAATACAATGGAAAATTTAACTTACGTTTTGACGATACAAACCCCACCAAGGAAAAGACAGAATTTGTGGAAGCGATTGAAAAGGACATCCGGTGGCTTGGGGCAGACTGGGAAGACAGATTGTTTTTCGCTTCCGATTATTTTGGGGAAATGTATGAGGCGGCGGTAAAACTAATCAAAAAAGGGAAGGCCTATGTATCGGATCTTTCCGCAGAGGAAATCCGGGAATACCGCGGCACCTTGACAGAGCCGGGCAGGGAAGACCCTTATGCAAACCGCAGCGTGGAAGAAAACTTAACGCTTTTTGCGGAGATGAAAGACGGAAAATATGCGGACGGGGAGAAAGTGCTCCGCGCCAGAATTGACATGGCGTCTTCCAATATCAATATGCGCGACCCGGTCATTTATCGCGTGGCCCATATGAGCCATCACAGAACCGGGGATCAGTGGTGCATTTACCCCATGTACGATTTTGCCCATCCTATTGAAGATGCCATCGAGGGGATCACCCATTCCATCTGTACGCTGGAATTTGAAGACCACAGGCCTCTTTACGACTGGGTGGTAAGGGAATTAGAATATGAGTTTCCCCCAAAGCAGATTGAGTTTGCCAAACTTTATTTGACGAATGTGGTGACGGGCAAACGTTATATCAAGCGGCTGGTAGAGGAGGGCATTGTAGACGGCTGGGATGACCCAAGGCTAGTGTCCATCGCCGCTTTGCGCAGAAGAGGGTTTACGCCGGAATCCTTAAAACTGTTCGTGGAACTCTGCGGGGTGGCAAAAGCCAACAGTTCCGTGGATTATGCGATGTTAGAGTACTGCATCCGTGAAGATTTGAAGTTAAAGAAACCGCGGATGATGGCGATTTTAGACCCGGTAAAAGTGATTATCGACAATTATCCGGAGGGTGAGACGGAATATCTCGAAGTGCCGAATAATACGGAAAATGAAGAACTCGGCGTCCGCAAGGTGCCGTTTTCCAGGGAAATTTACATTGACCGCGAGGATTTTATGGAAGAACCCCCAAAGAAATATTTCCGTCTGTTTCCGGGCAATGAGGTACGCCTGATGAACGCTTATTTTGTGACCTGCACCCATTTCAGCAAGGATGAGAACGGAAACGTCACAGAGATCCACTGCACCTATGACCCTGCTTCCAAAGGCGGAAACAGCCCGGACGGCAGAAAAGTAAAGGGAACCATACAGTGGGTATCGGCGGCGCACGCAGTAGATGCGGAAGTCCGCCTCTACGAGAATATTGTGGATGAGGAAAAAGGGGTATATAATGAAGACGGAAGCCTGAATTTGAACCCAAATTCACTGACCGTGTTAAAACATTGCAAGATAGAGGAAAATATTAAGGGTGCGGAGGCATACGAAAGCTTTCAGTTTGTAAGGCAGGGATTTTTCTGCGTGGACGCAAAGGATTCCACTCCGGATCAGCTGGTATTTAACAGAATCGTGTCTCTTAAGAGCTCATTTAAGCTGCCTGTTCAGGCAACGGTGTCGTAAGGCGGCAGAAAGCGGCTGCCTTGCAGACCTATGGCAATACAGAAAGGATGGATAGATATGAATTTATTTGCAGGATTGGAAAAATTTGGAATCAAGATGGAGGGAAACACAAGCCTTTTTGAAGAGGAGAAAAAGGCGAATGCATCGGCAAACGGCAGTGGGCAAAAAGAGGAGATACCCAGCGAGGAAACTTTCCTTTTGGATAAAAATATGCAGTGTCCCGTCTGCTATAAGTCCTTTAAAACCAAAATCATCAAAAACGGACGTGCGAGACGTTTAGAGCCGGATATGGACTTGCGGCCGAGATTTGAGTATATCGATACCATAAAATATAATGCGATATCCTGCCCTTACTGCGGCTACACGGCATTAAACAGGTATTTTGAGCACATATCGTCCATCCAGAGGAAGCTGATTAACGAGCAGATTTCTTCCAAATTCAGCCCGACAGGCTCAGCGGAGGCGGCTGTCTTAGACTATGACACTGCCATTGAGCGTTACAAATTAGCCTTGTACAATACCATTGTAAAAAAAGGAAAAAACAGTGAGAAAGCATATATCTGCCTGAATATAGCATGGCTGTATCGAGGAAAAGCAGAGAGTATTGATGAGGCGGATAAGGATGCGGAAGCAAAGAAAAAAGAATGCAAGGAGCAGGAAGAGGCTTTCTACCAGCAGGCGTTTGAAGGTTTCATGAAAGCGATTTCCACCGAAGATTTCCCAATGTGCGGTATGGATTCTACCACTGTGGATTATTTGCTGGCAACCATGTCTTATCACTATAAAAAATATGATGTGACTTCCAAATGCCTTGCCAGAATCCAGACTTCGGCTTCTGCTTCTAAGACCATCAAAGACCGTGCTCTTGATTTGAAAGAAAAGATTAGGGCTGATATGAAAAACAACAAAGCAAAACAATAGGATAGAACTTATGGTAAATGGAAAGGGGAGCTTACGCTCCCCTGACTTTTTAGTTCTTCTGTTCTGCTTCCTGCATTTTCATTGCGCGTACCTTTAACGGCAATCCGAAGAGGGTGATGAAGCCTTCTGCATCGTGATGGTCGTACAAATCGCCGGTGGTAAAGCTTGCCAAAGACTCACTGTAGAGAGAGTAAGGTGAGGTTGTCCCGGCTTTGATGATATTGCCCTTGTATAATTTGAATTTTACCTCGCCTGTCACGTATTCCTGCGTAGAGGAAACAAAAGCCTTTACTGCATCGCAGAGCGGAGTGAACCATTTTCCTTCGTAAACAATCTGGGCCAACTTGTTGCCCATGTCTTTTTTGACTTCCATGGTGGCGCGGTCTAACACCAATTCCTCTAACTGCTGGTGCGCCTCCATTAAGATGGTTCCGCCGGGAGTCTCATAAACGCCGCGGGATTTCATGCCGACAACACGGTTTTCCACGATATCCACGATGCCGATGCCGTGTTTGCCGCCCAAACGGTTTAATTCGCGGATGATATCGGAGACTTTCATCTCTTTTCCGTTGACCGATGTTGGAACGCCCTTCTCAAAAGTCATGGTCACATACTCGCCTTCCTCAGGGGCTTTTTCCGGAGTGACGCTGAGCACCAATAAGTGATCGTAGTCCGGTTCGCACGCCGGGTCCTCTAATTCCAGGCCTTCATGGCTGATGTGCCAGATGTTGCGGTCGCGGCTGTAGCTGGAATCCGCAGAGAAAGGTAAATCAATGCCGTGGGCTTTGCAGTATGCGATTTCCGATTCCCTGGAATCCATGTTCCATTTGTCGTCTCTCCAGGCTGCGATAATC
>CANQUZ010000116.1 GCA_947627165.1 uncultured Roseburia sp. | reverse complement strand
TTTCCAAAGTATTTTCTCAAATCGTCTTATACTTTCTCATATTTGTCCCTGCAAAATTGGTAAATTCATTGGTATCTGATTTTTATTCCCAACTATATTTATTATAATATGTTGGGAATAAAATTGAGAATAAATTATAAAATCATGGTGTAGCAAACATCTTTTCTCGCCGTGAAATCGTTAATTTTTCAGGCTTTTCCGGAACTTTTCAATGATATCTGTGCTCATGCTAACTTAGATACAACTCAAAATGCATGATCGATAAACGCAATATAAGGTTTCTTATTCACTTTATCCGAATTGTCCTTATACCATGTAAACGCTTCTTTTAACCCCTCATACAAATCTTTTTCGTTCGGCATCAACTCACGCTGTTTTGACACATCAAGAAAATATTCATAATCATAAAAACTGAAATATTTTCGTTGTTCTGTACCATTGTTGTTTCTGTTGAGAACATACACGTCACAACCTTTCGCCACATAGTATTCCGCAATATATCGGCTAACAAAAAACCGTGCCGCCTGTAACAAGGATCTTCTTCATATCTGTTTCCCCTTTTGACAATTGATATGTCATCGGTCATTTGCCGTGACTCTGTATCAAACTCTATAAGATGATCTCTCTTAAAACTAACAATCTTCATTCCGGTTTTATAATTACAAGTCCGACTCTCCAAAAATATTGGTAAATCATTGGTAAAATCATATAAGAAAACACAGAAAATCCCTGATTTTCAACACTTTTTCCATGCCGGGCATATCCTGCTGTGGCAGACGAATAGTATTTTTATCATAAATGAAAATTCTCCTAAAATGTCGTGGTTTTCCCTGTCTTGCCACGATTTGCGCTGTTTTCTTTTGTCCACAGAATCCCAAATATGTTCCACATTCTTAAACTTAAAACCCATTCCCTAATTTTAATATGTTATCAATAAGCCTATCATAAGTAATGATGTGTCCCCCTCTTTCATACTGGATTTGTCCCCGCATTTGGTTTGAAGTATCGTCCATCCTCTTCCTTCGGCCCACTACTAAACAATAGGTAATCCCCCAAGTTGGAATATTTCTTCCAATATCGGATAGCCCACAACTTTGCAAAAAATACAGTCGGTTACTGTCCATCCATCGTTTCCAGTCATTAATCTGTGCCATTCCTTTTCGTACAGCCTCTGTTTCCATATTTGATTTCTGCAATCTAAAATCCACATTCACATTTTCAAATTCCACTAAAACAATATGATACCCTATTGAATTCCGCCCGAGCAGCATATAATCCGCCCTGTATTCTGCTCCAAGTGGCTGCTCTATCTATGCTGATATATGCCTCATGATGGCCAAAGTCATAGTCTTTAAAGATTGAAGCCGGAATGAACCATTTCTTGTTTTCCTTAATATAATATTGTATATCATTTTCTTTTTGGGCAGCATCGAGCACCTTTACAACTGTTCAGCTTCATACTCTAAATCTATGTCACGATATCATCCATATTGAAATTCATAAAAATCCTTTGGCACTGTGTAATCCATTTTAATTCCCTATTCACTTGCTTTTATCATATATCTGATGTCTTGTTATTTTATCATAAATTTTGACGTTATGGTATAGAAAATAAAAAATAGGCTTCGCCTATTCAACTCCCCTGCCCCTCAATCTTGAGTGGTGGGGTTTCTTTGCCTCTTTCATAAAAACAGGACGTATAGAAATTCATCTACACGCCCTGACGCTGTTACTCTATTGCATTCTTGATGCGTTATGCCATGTGCATCATCTCCGCTTCCAACGCCCGCAATTCATCCATGGATAAAGACGGCACACACTGCGCAATTTTGTCAAGAGAAAGCTCACCGTCTTTTATCATCCTTTTAGCGGTTTCTCTCGCCTCACTGTTTTTAATATCTTTTGTATATGTTTCCATATATGCTTCCAAAATCTCATCATCATCAAACAATGTCATCATAATGTCCACGACCTCCTGTTCCCTTTTCTTCAGATATTCCTTTAACACATTCCGGTCTTTGCAGATACGGATTAGTTACCAACCACTACTTCAAATAGTGGTTTATTATTAGACCTCCAAAGGGTTATGTTACTGCCCGCCCCGTAGGGCGGTGTCGCAAGCATTATTACTGGTCCGCTTATAAAGCGGTACTTCTGGAATCTTCTTTGCTCGATTCTTCCGATTGCTCTTTTATATACTTCTGTACTGCTTCATCTGTAATATTACCGATTGTCTCAACATAATATCCTCTTGCCCTGAATGCTTTGTCCCACTTGCTTTGCAACTCAGGATGCCTGTCGTAAATCATTCGTGTACTTTTCCCTTTCAGATATCCCAGGAAATTCGATATACTTATCTTCGGCGGTATCGCTACGCTTAAATGTACATGATCGGCACATACTGCTCCTGCTATGATATCCACATTTTTGTACTTGCATAGCGTACTTATTATCTCCCGCACATCATCCCAGATTTTCCGTATCATACCTTCTTGCGGTATTTTGGAATAAAAACTATATAACAGATATGATTGGTAATACGCCACTGTTGAAAATGGATAGTAAAATAAAGTATCATGCGAAAATAGAGGGCAGTAATTTATTTGGCAGCGTTAAGGACAGGGCAACAAGATACTTAATGGAAAATACATATAATGACGGGATAATACAAAGTAACACTGTCATTATAGAATCATCGTTAGGAAATTTTGGAATTGCTTTAGCTGGAATGTGTAAAATAAAAGGTAATCATCTAACATAACGGAAGTAAATAAAAAGCCTAATCCCCCCAGCTATGCTGGGGAGAATAGAGTAGTTGGAAATGGTGAGGATATCAACAAAAATCCTCCTATGCTTGAAATTGGCGTCGCAAGCCAAATTTCAAGCATAGGAGGAGGTTCAAATGGACAATAGAAGTTTATCACACACCAAATGGAAATGCCGGTACCACATAGTGTATTCTCATAAATTCTCCGAGGATAATTTCTTATTATCTACTGCTAATTGTATCACAAATCATATCAAAATTCATCTTAATTATTAAATAGAAACACGAAAAAAGATCAGGCTCCAGATATAAACTAAGGTCTGATCTATTCCTATATGAACAAAAACACACTTTTTCATAATGACATATTTAGTTTCGTATGCACACTAAATTTTTTTGCGGTTCTTCTGTCATTCGTAACCGCTTCGCTCTCTCAAAAGTCCAAGCAATTCATCAAAGCTGAATCTCCCACTTTTCCAAAAACTCTAAAAACTTTTTCCATTCCATGTCCCCTTCAAATCTCCATAACTGTACTCTGACTGCATAATATCGTTCACAATCTTTATCTAGTCGGTTTTCTCTGAAAAGCTCCATAAAGTGAAATTTCTCTGCTCTGCATTTTTTACGGCTTTTGCTACTGCAGTTTTCAGCACTGTATCCTCAAAACTACCTTTTCCTCTCTCCTTTAGATTGGCAGTACACTATTATTTTTCATTTCGGTAAAAAATACTACTTACCAGCGCAAATACCATAGGAACAACGGCATATCCTGCATTTACCTTCCCCCCATTGTAAAGAACATATCCCGCACCAACAAATGTTAAGATTGTAAATACGATACTTAATGCCAAAGCAACTTTTTTCATAATGTCCTCTCTTTTAACTTTTCAAAAAGTCCAAGTACAATAATACGGTGGACATCTTCTCTGTGCCGATTAAAGCGCAGACAGAAAAACCTGTGACATACAAGAAAAACTTGCTTCACAAGTTTTCCTTGTCAAGTACTATAACATATTATGGACAGGGCAGAAAGAACTGATTGAAATGCTTTCTTCTTTTCCAAATCAAAGATTCCTACTCCCGCAGAGGCTGCCTGTGGATCCGTTGACACCGAAGCTGCCTGCAGATTGTTTTCCGTAAGCCAGCTTTCGATTTCTTCTCTTGTAATGCCGGCGGCAAACCGCTCTCCGTCCAGCCAGTTTGCATTTGCTGCAAGGGAATGAAGATGATCCGCACTGGAGCCGATTCCGCTTGAGTGCGAGGTGCAGAACGGCAGGATTGTCTTACCGGAAAAATCATAGCTTTCAAGGAAAGTGTAGATGATTTTCGGCGCCTCCCCGTGCCATATTGGATAACCTAATACAATCGTATCATACTGTTCCATATTTTCTACCGAGCCTGAAATTTCCGGGCGTGCGTATGGATCGTTCTGCTCCTGATCGGCCCGCCCTCCGGTATAATAAGCCAGATCTTCCTCCGTATACGGATCTTGCGGTACAATTTCATAAATATCGGCGTTCAGAATATCCGAGGCATATTCAGCAAGCGGTTTTGTCATTCCTGTTGCGGAAAAATATGCAATTAATATTTTACCCATATTGTCACCCCCGTTAAGATCAGAATTTGTTTCCTTGCCTTGCACCTCTTTCTCCAACTCTTTCGATGACAGTGTTGCATTGGAGTTATCGGATGAAATTCCCCCACTTTGCTTCTCACCACAGGCTGCACAGCAGAGAAGCATTGCCATTAGAAGAATGATAGCTGTGAATCGTTTCATTTTGTCCCGCCTCCGTTTCTACCCGTTTAATTATCTTAGCCAGAACGCCGCCGGCAACGGTGTAAGGTTCTACATCTTTTGTAACAACGGCTCCGGCAGCCACCGATGCCCATTCACCGATCGTGACACCCGGCAGAATGGTTACATTTGATCCAATCCAGACACCGCCCTCATCCTGAAAATGACATCCGGAATTAATAAATACATTTTTTCCGATTGTAATGTTCTTTCCAAAATCCGTGTAAAACGGTGGAAACATACGAAAGCTCTTATCAATGCTTTTACCAATGAGATGTTCCATAAGATCATGGAGTTCTTCCGGCGTATGGTACCTGTTATTGATATCCATTGTGATTTTTATTGCTTTCTGAAATAATCCGTTATCCACAAGCTGCCTGTCTTGCTCCGCATCCGTGTTTTCGCCAAAATAGATTGCAATTTTTGTTTCCATCAAGTTCCAATCCTTTCCAACAAGCGCACATAAACGAATTGCACTTTTCTTGATTTTATTGTAATCACACCTCTATTTGTATGATTTTTCAAATACTGCCGCACATTCTTCATCAGACATCTCACAGGGATTGGCAAGGAAAAGTCCTCCCATTGTTTCATGGGCATTGACGGCAAGCGTCATACATTCGTCTTTTTGGATACCAAAATCACTCATCTTCAGATCTGCGACACCGCATTCTTCCTGCAATTTGAGCAAGGCTGTAATAAAATCTTCCGGCTTGTCAGCTTCGGGTATTCCCATTACACGTGCCATTTTAATAAACTGTCCGTCACAGGCGTGTTTGTCGATAAAGAACTGTGCAAATTCCTTGGAGATCATGATCAGACCTGCACCGTGAGGCAAATTGTGATGGTAGGCGCTCATAGCGTGTTCCATGCTATGCTGAGCCGTGGTTGAAGTAAGCTGCATGGTTATTCCTGCCATTGTGCTTCCATAGGCGATACGTTCTCTTGCTTCCAGATTGTTGCCATCCCTCACAGCAACCGGCAGGTACTTCACAATATTCTCAATGGCAGACAGGGCAATCGTTTCACTGAGGATATTTACGCCGTTTGACATCATAACTTCCGTGTTATGGAATAGTGCATCGAATCCTTGATATGCCGTATACTTAGGCGGAACCGTTCGTATCAGTTCCGGATCTACAATCGCCAATACAGGAACGAGCATAGGATCACCAAATCCGATTTTTTCTTTTGTTTCAAGATTGGATATCACGCCCCAGCAGTTGACTTCTGATCCAGTTCCGGAAGTTGTTGTGATGGTTACAATGGGAAGCCCTTTGTTAGAAAGCGGTTTGCCTTTGCCTGTTCCGCCGACAACATAATCCCACAGGTCGCCGTCGTTTGTCGCCATTGCAGAGATTGCAACAGATGAGTCCAAAACTGCTCCGCCGCCTAATGCAACGATAAAATCGCAGAGATTCTCTCTGGCAAATACCGCGCCCTTCATAACTGCTTCTTTCAGCGGGTTCTCCATTATTCCCGCAAATACGGCCGTCTCCACTCCGGCTTTATGAAGCTGATCCAGCGTGCGGTCAAGATAACCGTTTGCCTTAGTGGATTTTCCGTTTGAAATCAGCACCATTGCCTTTTTTCCAGGCATGGGTTGATTCCCAAGTTCGTTCAGCATTCCGCTGCCGAAAAGGATACGGGTGGGATTGTTAAAGTCAAATTTCATGTTCATAAGTTTACCTCCTGAATTTATTTATTATTTTTGATTTTATAGACAAGGAAATCAAGACAGTCAATTTGTTTTTGTCCATCGTGTACTGTGTCAAGCAACGCTCTCCTGTATTGGGCGAGGATTGGAAACAGATCGGAATATCTGCCTTCCGCTACAAGCGCCATACACTGTTCTGTTGTCTGCTCATCGCACCCGGCGTCTATGAGATTTTGATAGATACTTCCTGTTACATCATTTATTTCCGTCATAATCTGTGCCTCCTATAATTGTTTGCTTTTTCATTGCCGAAAAAATTCGGCATATTGAATTACCTCCACTGCTAAAATTATGGCTCGGCTTTCAAAAAATATCAAATACATATATTAAATATGTCTGCATACTTGAAAGGTATTAGAACGTGCGCTATAATTTTTATGGAGGTAATAAAATGGATATTAGAGTATTACAGTACTTTCTTGCGGTAGCAAGAGAGGAAAGCATCACAAGGGCGGCTGAAACCCTGCACATGACGCAACCCCCTCTGTCAAGGCAGCTAAAGGACCTGGAAGATGAAATAGGAAAGCAGCTTCTTATCAGAGGGAGTAAAAAAGT
>CANQUZ010000115.1 GCA_947627165.1 uncultured Roseburia sp. | reverse complement strand
GCTTAGCGGCTGCGATTGTGCGGGGCGAGGCTCCTGTGGGGCAGTGCCCGGTAGGCGGCACGCCTGTGGCGGAAAAAATCGGAGAAATCATGGGGATAGCTGCAGAGGAAGGCGTGAAACAAGTCGCCTTTGTAAAATGCGCGGGAACCTGTGAGAAAGCGAATGTGGATTATGAATATACAGGAAATGAGGACTGCGCTTCTATGGCGTTCGTGCCGAACGGCGGGCCGAAATCCTGCAATTACGGCTGCCTGGGATACGGATCCTGCGTGAAAGCCTGTCCTTTCGATGCTATCCATGTGGTGGACGGAATTGCCGTAGTTGACAAAGAAGCTTGTAAAGCCTGCGGTAAATGTATTGCAGCCTGCCCGAAAAATTTAATTGAGTTTGTCCCTTACACGGCAAAATATGTGGTGCAGTGCAATTCTAAGGATAAGGGCAAGGATGTTATGAAGGCTTGTTCCGTAGGGTGCATCGCCTGTCATCTCTGTGAAAAGAATTGTCCTAAGGATGCCATCCATATAGAGGACAACATCGCTTACATTGACCAGGAGAAATGTGTGGGATGCGGTATCTGTGCACAGAAATGTCCGAAAAAAATTATTATGGCATAGTGATAAAGAGGAAAGACCTCGTTCGTGATGAGGTTTCCTTGGTTTATAACGACACAGAGGCTTAGAAGGCAAAAAGAGGGTGCTGCGCATCCTCTTTTTGTGTGCAGCAGCGCGGCGAGCTGCTGTTTGCAGAAATGGAAATCCATGTTATGATAAGAAGCAAGGAAAATAAATGGTAGAGGGGGGAAGGGAAGTGCAGTATCAACATATCGTCCACGGAAATTTTTTGAGTCGTCCAAACCGGTTTCTTGCCCAGGTGGAGATAGGGGGAAAACAGGAAACCGTCCATGTAAAAAACACCGGAAGATGCAGGGAACTGCTGACGCCGGGAGCCGATGTGGCGCTGGAGATTTCTGACCGCCCCAATCGGAAGACAAAGTATGATCTGGTTGCCGTCTATAAAGAATCCGTCGGCTGGGTGAATCTGGACAGCCAGGCGCCGAATAAGGCGGTGAAAGAGTGGTTGGAGAAACAGGAGTTTACAAAAATCAAACCGGAATATACCTATGGGGACTCCAGAATCGATTTCTATATGGAAAGAGGGGAAGAGCGATACCTGATGGAGGTCAAAGGCTGTACATTAGAGGTAGATGGGATTGGGTATTTTCCCGATGCTCCCACGGAGCGGGGCGTGAAACATCTGAGGGAGCTGGCAAAAGCGGCGGGGCATGGATACCATTGTTTTGCTGCGTTTGTCATCCAGATGGAGCGTGTCACGGAGGTGCGCCCGAATGTGCAGACGCATCCGGAATTTGCCTCCGCGCTGGAAGCGGCGGAGCGTGCAGGGGTGCAGATCCTGCACTTGAGATGTAAAGTTACAGAAAACAGCCTGGTCATACAAGACACCGGGGCATTCGTGTGAAAAAGAATATACATGGAGGCGAAAGATGTATCGTTTCAAAGAGCGTTTTATTGGAGATAAGGCATTTTACGGGATGGTTCTGCTGATTGCATTCCCCATCCTGGTACAGAATGGGATTACCAATTTTGTCAGCCTGTTGGATAATATTATGGTGGGGCAGTTAGGGACGGAACAGATGTCCGGCGTCGCTATCGTCAATCAGTTAATAAATGTATTTAACATTTGTATCTTTGGAGCTGTTTCCGGCGCCTCTATTTTTAGTGCGCAGTTTTATGGGCAGAAAAATTACGAGGGAGTGCGCAATACGTTCCGGTTTAAGCTAATCTGCTGCGTCTGCATCACCTTGTTTTGGATGGTCCTGTTTTTGTCCAAAGGCAATGGGCTCATCCGCTTGTTTTTGCATGACGCCGATTTGGGGAATGTGGCAATGACCGAGGGAATTGGGATGGAGTATCTGTGCGTCATGCTGGTAGGACTCCTGCCCTATACCTTTACGCAGATTTATGCGAGTACCCTAAGGGAGACGGGGGAGACGATTGTTCCGATGATTGCCGGCATCGCCGCGGTAGCCGTGAACCTGTGCTTTAATTACCTGCTTATTTTTGGGCATCTGGGCTTCCCCGCGCTCGGCGCAAAAGGGGCGGCTCTGGCAACGGTGTTATCCCGCTTTTTGGAAGCGGGCATGGTAATTGCCTGGACTCATGCCCACAGGGAGAAGTATCTTTTTATCAAAGGAGTTTACCGCCATTTTAAGATACCGGGGAATCTGACAAAACAAATTATAGGGACAGGATTCCCTCTGCTGATCAATGAAACTTTATGGTCCGCAGGACAGGCGATGCTGGTGCAGTGCTATTCCCTGCGCGGGCTGAACGCAGTGGCGGCGTTAAATATCTCTACTACGGTATCGAATCTCTTTAATATTGTGTTCATTGCCTTGGGAAGCGCCATATCCATCGTGGTGGGGCAGCAGTTAGGGGCAGGAAAGCTGGAAAAAGCGGCGGATACCGACCGGAAGATGATTTTCTTTTCTGTGGTCTGCTGTATTGTAATCGGAAGCATCCTGTTTCTTTTGGCGCCGGCATTTCCCCAAATTTACAATACCTCCGGGGAGGTGCGGAAACTTGCGGTCAGCCTTATACGGATTGCTTCTATATTTATGCCTCTTTATGCCTTTTACCACGCCGCCTACTTTACGCTGCGCACAGGAGGAAAGACCATCATTACCTTCCTGTTTGACAGCTGCTATGTCTGGGTGGTCAATATCCCGGTGGCATTTGTGTTAAGCCGTTTTACCGGACTGGGGCTTGTGCCGATTTATTTCATTTGTCAGAGTGTAGAAATTATGAAAGCCGTCTTGGGCTTCCTGCTTTTAAAAAAGGGCGTATGGATCCATAATATGGTGGAAAAGCTGTAGGTGGCAGCAGACCAATCGAATGGGGCAGTTCATGTCAGTTACCCGGCAGCCTGCGCCGAGGAGAATTGTAAGGTTTCCTTAAGAATGCTATAGTACCGTTGTAGAGAAACGGGGGAACGAATATAAATGATGGCGACTTCCCTTGTCATGCCGGTGATGCTGTTATTTTCTTTTTTGCTCATGATTGCCCTGTTTCATGATAAAATTAGGAAATTTGCAGAAATCACTTATACGCAGCAAATGAGTCTGCTTTTGGAACAAATGAGTTTTCGTGGAATGGGCAGGGAAGATTTAGGGATTTTATGTTTGAATTTATTGGTATTTAGCATCTTTTTCGGCATGGCATATAAAAAGAACGGATTGGATTAAAAAATGAAGATACAGGTTGATATTGACGAAAAATATGAGGATGTGAGCATAAAAATAGAAAGTCCCAAATTGAATCCGGAAATAGAAAGAATCCTGTCCATGATTCGGATGTTAGATATGCAGATAACCGCAAGGAAAGGTAACGAAACGCATTTATTAGACGTTTCCGCACTTTTATATATAGAAGCAGTGGATAGGGCTACATTTCTTTATACCGGGGATGAGGTCTATGAATCGAGTTTAAAGCTGTATGAATTAGAACAACAGCTGTGCGATCGCGGGTTTTTGAGAGTGAGTAAATCTACCTTAATCCATATGAAGAAAATTAAAAGTCTGAAAGCTGACTTAAACCGAAAGATTAAGGTTACGATGATAAATGGGGAACAAATTATGGTTTCCCGTATGTATGCAGAGGAGCTTAGAAAAAGGTTGGGGATAAAATGATGGAAGAACAAAAAACGATTTTTGATTATATTGGACGGATGTTTTCTGTTTATGGAATCATCATTGCAATTTTTATGATTCTTGGCATGATCGTTGGGGAGCCGGCAAGCTCCTATTCTGCGTTGTTTTCCCTGGGGCAGGCAGGGCTTTCATTTTCCACACTGCTGCAGCTGCTTGGGTTTGCAGCAATGATATCCCTGTTTCAACTGCTGTTTCTGACCGACGCGCTGATTAAAAAGTGTCCAATGGCGATAAGGATGTTATGCTTTTTTGCTGCCATTATTTTGGTTATCGTAGCGCTTGCCGTTTGTTTTTCCTGGTTTCCAATCAACGATAAGAATGCCTGGTTCGGTTTTTTGGTTTCCTTTGGAATGTGTACGGCTATTAGCGTTGGAATTTCAAGCTTAAAAGAAAAGGCTGAAAATAAGAAAATGGAGCAGGCGCTAAAACGGCTGCGGAAGAAAGAGTAGGGGAAGGTCAGTACGGTAATCGGGAAGGCTAGAAGAACAGGTTCGGGCGGAACGCTCTGAAAGCAGGCTTTTATACAGAAGCTTCATTTAGTTAAGGATGAAATGTTAATTTGCGTTGCTTGACGCAACGGGCTTTCTTCCGCATAATGCTGGTGAAAGGAGGTATCGCTTATGCTAAGTGAAAATATCAAAGCAATCAGAAAATCCAAAGGACTTTCGCAAGAAGAACTTGCAATCAAGCTGAATGTGGTAAGGCAAACAATATCAAAATGGGAGCAGGGATTATCAGTTCCGGATGCCGATGTATTGATTTCCATAGCAGAGGTATTTGAAATATCTGTAAGCACATTGCTTGGGGAAACTGTTGTAGAGTCAAACGTGGATAGCTTAAAGGCAATTTCCGAAAAACTTGAGGTTATAAATCTGCAAATGGCACATAGAAAGGCAATGAGGCGAAAAGTGGTTTGCTGGCTTTTGATCTCATTTTGCGTGATGATAGCGGCTGTATTTGCAGACTTAGTCTTCTTAAATAGTCCTTACCTGAATTGGGATTATAACGATCCCGAAACGGCAGTTGTCGGCGTGCTGTTTCACGCATTTGAGTGGGGGTTCGTGAGAGTAGCGCCGTTTGCTTTGGTTGCGGCAATCTTTGGAATTTGCCTGACACGGAAAAAAATGTAAATTTTTTTGAGGAATTGATGGCAACTGCAATCACAACGGAATAACACAGCGCAAGACGGCTATGAACGTGAAGTTTGCAGCCGTCTTTTTTTGTTTGGCAAGGAGCTCCTGGCACGAAGACAGAATCGACAGTTCCATCGGGAGTGGTATGCGGATTGGAGGAACAATGAGTTTGATGCCAATGATGACTGCGGGATTGCGAATGGCGTGGGCTGAACTGTTACTTTTTATATGCCGGATGCAATTTCAAGGTCATAATTCTGATATTTTTCTAATGAATTTGATTTTCTAACAGGCGGGTTTCTTGTATGATATTGTACAGATGGCAAATGCGTTTGTGCAGTCCTGCGGCACAAACTGCAGTCAGTAAAAGATCGTGGCAAAATGTGCGTTTGCGCGCTGCACGTCGCAACATACTGCCACAAACCATTGACGTACAAAAGGCAGCGCAGAAATGGAGTAGACTATGAAATTTGGATATTTTGACGATGCGAAGAGAGAATATGTCATCACAAGGCCGGACACGCCGGCACCATGGGTAAATTACCTTGGATCCCCGGAATATGGGGCGATTATTTCCAACAATGCGGGAGGCTACAGCTTTGCAAAATCCGGCGCAAACGGCCGTATCCTGCGCTATGTGTTTAACAATTTCGACCAGCCGGGGCGTTACCTGTATCTCCGGGACAATGAGAGCCGGGACTACTGGTCCGCTTCCTGGCAGCCGGTAGGCAAAGACCTGTCCCTGTACAAAAGTGAGTGCCGCCACGGGATGGGCTATACGAAAATGAGTGCAGATTACAGCGGAATCCATTCCGAGGCATTGTACTATGTGCCTTTGGATGAGGCGTATGAGGTCTGGGAACTGGCAGTGACAAACAATTCCGAAAAGAAACGGGAGCTGACAGTCACAGGGTATGCGGAGTTTACCAACAACAGCAACTATGAGCAGGATCAGGTCAATCTGCAGTACTCCCTGTTTATCACCTCCAGCCAATTCTGCAAAAATCGCATCCGACAGGCAATCCACGGCAATCTGGACGGCCTTGAGGAAGGGGAGAAAGTAGACAATAAAATCGTGGTAGAGCGTTTCTTCGGCCTAGCGGGCGGCGAGGTGGATTCCTACTGCAGCGATAAGCAGGCATTTTTAGGGGCATACCGCGGATACGGAAACCCCGCAGGCGTAGAGAACGGCAGCCTCGGCGGAGCGACCCATTACAATGAAAACGGGTGCGGCGCCCTTTCTTCCGTGATATCCTTAGAGCCGGGAGAGACAAAACACCTGGCGTTTCTTCTTGGTATGCAGAGCAGCGCAGATGCAGAACGCATTATCGCAAGGTATCAGGAGACGGAAAAAACCTGCGGGGAGGAACTTGCGGCGCTGATTTCCCACTGGCACGGAAGACTTTCCCATTTTCAGGTAAAAACGCCGAGTCCGGAATTTAATACCATGATTAATACCTGGAACGCCTATAACTGTTTCATGACGTTTATCTGGTCGCGGGCAGCATCCTTTATTTACTGCGGACTGCGCAACGGATACGGATACCGTGATACGGTGCAGGATATCCAGGGAATCATCCACCTTGCCCCGGAGATGGCAGTAGAAAAAATCCGTTTTATGCTCTCCGCGCAGGTGGACAATGGCGGCGGACTCCCGCTTGTGAAATTTACCCACAATCCGGGCCATGAAGATACGCCGGACGACGAATCGTACGTCAGGGAGACCGGGCATCCGGCTTACCGCGCGGACGATGCGCTGTGGCTGTTCCCGACGGTTTATAAATATATTTCCGAGACAGGTGATCTGTCTTTCATAGATGAGGTCATTCCTTTTGCAAATCAGGGAGAGGCGACAGTGTATGAGCACTTAAAACGCGCCATTGAGTTCTCTATGAACCATTTAGGCCCCCACGGTATGCCCGCAGGCCTCTATGCGGACTGGAACGACTGCCTGCGACTGGGAAAAGATGGGGAGTCCAGCT
>CANQUZ010000114.1 GCA_947627165.1 uncultured Roseburia sp. | reverse complement strand
CTCTGGTGGAAGTGATGGACGCCATGAATATTGAGATTTATGAGCAGTACCGGAAATTGCAGGATGACTATAAAGCGCTGCTAAAGGAAATGTTAAAAAAGAAGGAGCAGTGGAGTGTGAGAGTTGGCATGATGATGGCATACACCATGTTAAAAGGCTGCCGCATGAACATCCTGCTGAAAGAAAAATACGCAGAAGACGCTTTTGGATTATTAGAAGACGTAAGCCTGCAGCTTCCGGAGGACGCATCGGCTTTAGACGCGGGAATTTATATGATGGCATACGCCCAGAGCCTGATGCTGCAAAAAGAAATGGAATAAAAAAGTCTCATAGAGGAGAGAGAGCGATGGAAATCAAATTAATGGACAAATCTGCAAGGAGCGCGACAATCGAACTTGCGGACGGAGGAATTTATAACACAAAAGAACCCTATCAGATTTATTTAAACGGAGCATATGTCAAAGAGGCGGAGACAGTCGTCACAACGCTGTTTGATTTAAAACCGGAGACAGAATATGAGGCAGTGGTAAAAAGAGCGGACGGCAGCGAGGCGGGAAGCCTGAAATTTACGACGGAATATGAATTTGTGACCTTAAATGTGAAAGACTTTGGGGCAAAGGGGGACGGCGTTTCCGACGACACCAAATTTATCCAGGCGGCAATCTTAGCCTGCCCCGCGGACAGCCGTGTACTCATTCCAAAGGGGACTTACCGGATTACCAGCCTGTTTTTAAAGAGCAATCTGAATCTGGAACTTGCGGAAGGGGCAGAGTTAAAGGCGGACACGGAGCGGGATGCCTACCCGGTATTCCCGGCGCTGATTGAAAGCTATGATGAGACGGACGAGTATAACCTGGGCACCTGGGAGGGGAATCCGCTTCCCATGTTTGCCGGAATCATTACCGGCATCTCGGTAGAAAACGTGCGGATTTACGGAAAAGGAACCATCAACGGAAACGCTTCTAAGGAAAATTGGTGGCATAATCCCAAAGTAATGGTGAAAGCCTTCCGCCCGCGCCTGTTTTTTATCAGCCATTGCAAAAACGTGACCTTACAGGGCGTTACTTTCTGCAACAGCCCGTCCTGGACCCTGCACCCGTATTTTTCAGATCACCTGAAATTTTATAACCTCACTATCCAAAATCCGAGCGATTCCCCCAATACCGACGGATTGGATCCGGAATCCTGCAAGGATGTGGAGATTGCCGGCGTCCGGTTCTCCTTAGGGGATGATTGCATCGCCGTGAAATCCGGAAAGATTTACATGGGAAGAAAGCACAAGACCCCGTCAGAAGATCTCCATATTTACCAGTGCCTGATGGAAAACGGCCACGGCGCGGTCACAGTAGGCCTCGGAGACCGGATCCGAGTGGATCCACACGAGTGGGTCCGAGCCGGCGAAATGGCGGGAGGAGTCAGAAATTTAATCGTAGAGGAATGCTTATTCCGCCATACCGACAGAGGACTCCGCATCAAGACCAGAAGAGGGCGTGGGAAAGACGCCGTGTTAGATAACATCGTGTTCCGAAAAATCAAGATGGACCATGTGATGACGCCCTTTGTGGTAAACAGCTTTTATTTCTGCGATCCGGACGGAAGGACGGCGTATGTCCAGAGCCGTGAAGAAATGCCGGTGGATGAGCGGACCCCCTGGATTAAGCGTCTCGGCTTTGAGGATATCGACGCAAAGAACTGCCATGTCGCAGCGGCTCACTTTGACGGGCTGCCGGAGCAGAAAATTGAGGAGATTGTGATGAAAAATGTCACCGTCACTTATGCCGAGAACCCGAAATGCGACGTGCCGGCAATGTCTGAGGGCGTGGAAGCCTGCAGCAAAAAAGGAATCTTTGCCAATAACGTAAAGAAGCTGGTTCTGGAAAACGTCTCTATCACAGGGCAGGAGGGCGAAGCCATGATATTACAGGGAGTGGATGAAAAAATCATTGCCCCGTAATCATTCAGAGCGTTTCAAAGGGAAAAATAGCTACAGTATGGAGGAATCATTATGCAGTTAGGAATACGTTTACACGATATCAAAAAAGCTCCCCTTGCGGAGCGTCTTGCCATTGCCCACGAGCAGGGCTTTGCCTGCGGCCATCTGGCATTGGGGAAAGTGATTTCCGAATATCCGGTGGACGACTGCGCCCTGACGCCGGGGCTTGCGCTTCACCTGAAGAAACTTTTTGCGAAAAACGAGCTGGATGTGGCGGTATTAGGCTGCTATTTAAACCTGGCAAACCCCAATGAGGAGAGCCTTGCCAAAATCAAAAGACGCTATCTGACGAATATCCGCTTTGCTTCCCTGCTCGGGGCGGGCGTAGTGGGCACGGAGACCGGGGCGGTCAACGAGGCGTACAAATTTGAGGAGCGGAACCATTCCGAGGAAGCGTTGGAGATTTTCATCCAAAATGTGCGTCCCGTGGTAGATTATGCAGAAAAGATGGGCGTTATTTTTGCCATAGAGCCGGTATTTAAACACATTGTGTGCAACCCAAAGCGCGCAAGGCGGGTGTTGGATGAGATTGGATCCCCCAATCTGCAGATTATCTTTGATCCGGTCAATCTGCTGGATGTCTCTAATTATCAGAATCGGGAAGAGATTTTTGCGGAAGCCATCGAAGTGCTTGGAGACGACATTGCCATGGTGCATATCAAGGATTTTGTGGTGAAGGATAACGAGCTTGTCTCTGTGGCTGCGGGAACAGGGGAGATGGACTACAGCCAGGTCATCCGTTTCATGAAAGAGAGGAAACCCTTTATCCATGCGACTCTGGAAAATACGGTTCCGGAAAACGCGGTGGAGGCGAGGCAGTACATTCAGGAACTTTGGGATAATTGCGAAGTTTAGAGCGGTTTCCTGGGGCGGCAGGCGCGTAGCCGACAAGCCGCCCTTCCAAAATAAAAAAGCGTCTGCATTTGCAGACGCTTTTGAAGGGAACCTTAAACTCTCTCTACTTTGCCAGATTTTAAACAGGAAGCACATACGTATAATTTTCTTGGTGTTCCGTTTACTTTACAGCTCACGCGTTTAATGTTTGATTTCCACATTCTATTTGATCTTCTATGTGAATGGCTCACATTGTTTCCGAAATGAGCGCCCTTTCCACAAACTGCACATTTTGCCATAGTCTAGCACCTCCTTGCATTTCCTAATCTCGTTGCTTTGCAAGAGTTCCTGCCATAACTGGCAGAACTTTCTATATACACCGTACAAGTTCACAACACGTTTATTCTAGCAGAAAAGAATATATAATGCAAGTAGAATTTAAAAAAATGTGAAAATAAAAAATATGACTATGAATTTTTTTGAAAAGAGGTTATAATAGAGAACAAACTAGCGTTATGAAGACTTTGAAAGGAGAACGATAGTAGAATGAACGGACATATGGAAACCCAATGGGGGAAAATTTCAATAGATCCAGAAGTAATCAAGACCTATGCAGGTTCTGTGGCGGTGGAGTGCTTCGGCATCGTGGGAATGGCTGCGGTAAACATGAAGGACGGCCTGGTAAAGCTTCTAAAAAAAGATTACCTGACTCACGGTATTAATGTAGTCATTGATGCAGATAATAAGATTACGATTGATTTTCATGTGATTGTATCTTATGGAGTCAGCATTAGTACGGTTTCCGACAATCTAATCGAGACGGTAAAATATAAAGTGGAAGAGTTTACCGGAATGGAAATCAAGAAAATGAACATCTACGTCGAAGGCGTGCGTGTGATTGATTAAGGAGGACTTGGAAAAGTGGAAATCACTACTATAAATGCTGAATTGTTAGCAAAGATGTTTTTGGCAGGGACGAAGAACCTGGAAGCAAAAAAAGAATGGATTAACGAGCTGAATGTGTTTCCCGTACCGGACGGGGACACAGGGACCAATATGTCGATGACGATTATGTCTGCGGCAAAAGAAGTGAGCGCGCTGGAAAAGGTAACGATGCCCGCCCTGGCAAAGGCGGTGTCCTCCGGCTCCCTGCGCGGCGCGAGAGGTAATTCCGGCGTTATCTTATCCCAGTTATTCCGCGGGTTTACCAAAGTGATTGGAGAGTATGACGAAGTCACTGTACAGATTTTAGCCGACGCCTTCCAGAAAGCGGTGGAGACAGCTTATAAAGCGGTCATGAAGCCAAAGGAGGGGACGATCCTCACCGTTGCGAAAGGGATGGCGGAACGTGCCGCGGAGTTAAGCGATGAGACGGAGGATTTGGTTGTATTCTGCGAGGAAGTGATCAAAGAGGGGGACCGCGTCCTGAATCTCACGCCGGAGATGCTTCCGGTGTTAAAGCAGGCGGGCGTGGTGGATTCCGGCGGACAGGGACTGATGCAGGTGTTAAAGGGCGCTTACGACGCCCTTTTGGGAAAGGAAATAGATTACACCCTTGCCTTTTCTTCCGGCGTTTCCTCTGAGGGAAGCAGTGCTTCCGCTTCCAGCCATATTGAGGCGCAGGCGAATCAGGAGATTCCATTTGCTTACTGCACGCAGTTTTTAATTATGTTAGAAAAGCCGATTACCGACAAGCAGGAAAACGAGTTTAAATCCTACTTAGAGACGATTGGAGATTCGATTGTGGTAGTGGCGGACGATGAGATCGTGAAGGTACACGTACATACCAACGATCCGGGTCTTGCGATGCAGAGGGGCCTTACCTACGGCGGCCTTACCACCATTATTATCGAGAATATGAAATTAGAGCGTGATGAGAAGATTTCCGCTTTAAAAGAAAAAGAAATGCAGTCCGCGCTTTCTGCCGCCCCAGAGGAGAAAGCGGAAGAGGAAAAAGGGCCTGCAAAGGAGATGGGCTTTATCTCTGTCAGCGTGGGGGAAGGAATCAACGAGATTTTCAAAGGCCTCGGTGTGGACTATATCATAGAGGGCGGACAGACCATGAACCCAAGCACGGAGGATATGTTAAATGCTATCGACAAAGTGAATGCAGAAACGATTTTCATTTTGCCCAACAATAAAAACATCATCCTTGCGGCAAGCCAGGCTGCGGCGTTGACGGAGGACAAGGAGGTTATTGTCATTCCCACAAAGACGATTCCTCAGGGCATCACCGCTTTGATTAACTATATCCCTGACAGCAGCCCCAAGGAAAATGAGGAGCGCATGAATGCCGAGATCCGTCTGGTGAAGACAGGGCAGGTGACTTATGCAGTCCGGGATACCGTCATTGATGACAAGGAAATCAAGCAGGACGACTACATGGGCATTGGGGATAGCGGCATCCTGTCCGTGGGAAAAGAATTGGAACCTACGCTGCTTGAGATGTTAGGGCAGCTGGTGGAGGAGGATTCTTCCATTGTCAGCCTGTACTATGGCGAAGATATCAAGGAAGCGGAAGCGGAGGCATTAGGCGCAAAAATCCAGGAAGAGTATCCTGAGGTGGAAGTGGAGGTCCACTCCGGCGGACAGCCCATCTACTATTATGTGCTTTCCGTAGAATAAGCAACTGCAGAGAAACGAAGAAAAGGAGCAGATATGGACCGTAATTCCGCGATTTCCGAAATTAAGGGCATAGGTGCGAAAACCGAAGAATTGTTTCACAAAATAGGAGTATACACCGTAGGTGATATACTCCTTCATTATCCCCGCACTTACATACAGTATCCAAAGGCAAAATATGCAGATGAAGCGGCGGAGGGGGAAACGGCGGCAATTTTAGGGCGCATTGTGAGAACGCCGGTAGTGCGGAGGGTGCGCTCCATGCAGATTACGGTTGCCGTGATTGGAGAAGCGGGCGTTTCCATGGAATTAATCTGGTTTCGTATGCCCTATATGAAAAACAATTTAAAAACAGGCTGTACCTATGTCTTTTATGGAAAAGTCGGACGGAAAAACGGAAGGCTTCTCATGGAACAGCCGGCTGTCTACACGTTAGAGCAGTACGCCTCCATGGAACAGGCGTTTCTGCCGGTGTACGGCCTGACCGGGGGGCTTAGCAACAATCTGGTGATAAAAACAGTGCGGGGGGCGCTGCAGGATGAGAATCTGTTCATAGATTATCTGCCGTCCCACATCCGGGAGCAATATGGGCTTTGCGAATACAACTATGCGATTCGGCAGATTCACTTTCCGGAGGATATGGACACCCTCATCACGGCGCGGAAACGGCTGGTATTTGACGAGTTTTTCCTTTTTATTTTAAGCATACAGTATCAGAAAGAAAAAGGGGAGAAAGAACCCAACGGATTTTGCTTTGCACAAGATACGTTTGTAGAGGAATTGATACAAAAGCTTCCCTACGAGCTTACCGGGGCACAGAGACGGGCGCTCTCAGATGTGCAGCGAGATCTGCGGTCGGAGACTGTGATGCAGAGGCTGATACAGGGGGACGTTGGCTCCGGAAAAACCATCATTGCCTTTCTTGCCATGGCGGATGCCGCCCACAACGGCTATCAGTCAGCCATTATGGTGCCCACCGAGGTGCTGGCAAGGCAGCACTATGAATCGTACCAAAAAATGTGCGAGGACTTTGGGCTGCATATTCCGGTGGTCTTGCTGACCGGTTCCATGACGGCAAAGCAGAAACGAAGGGCCTATGAAGCCTTAGAAATTTACCCGAATGCGATGGTCATCGGGACGCACGCGTTGATTCAGGAAAAAGCGGTCTATCAGAATCTTGCCCTGGTCGTGACGGACGAGCAGCACCGCTTCGGGGTGAAGCAGAGAGAGGCCTTTGCGGCGAAAGGGTATGAGCCCCATATTCTGGTGATGAGCGCGACGCCCATACCGCGCACCTTAGCCATTATTATTTACGGGGATTTGGACATTTCCGTGGTGGACGAGGTGCCGGCAAGGCGGCTTCCCATCAAAAACTGCGTGGTGGACACGAGGTATCGCCCGAAAGCCTACGACTTCATAGAAAAGGAAGTCCAAAA
>CANQUZ010000113.1 GCA_947627165.1 uncultured Roseburia sp. | reverse complement strand
GGAGTTAAATGATTGCAATCCTAACTTTAACTGGCTAGGTTTGCAATTAATCTTGTTTAGCGTAGGAATACTTTGCGTTTACGACTTTATTACAAGGGGCAACCGAGTCTGGAAAGACTTTCTTATTAAATGAAAAGCTAATCTCCTAGCTATGCTGGGGAAAATAGAGTAGTTGGAAACGGTGTGTAAGGTTTATAAAATGACATGAGTAAAAAATAAGGGCATTTTTATTATGCGAAAGGTCTGGTGAGGATGATTGACACTAAACTTCACAAATTGGGGATTTGGAGTTTATTTATTGTAATTATACTAACATTTGGATTGAGATTATTCTATTTCGGAACTTTCTTTTTGATAAAAAGAGTTGATTCGACAATTTTTTGTAGATATGCAAGTGATAATATGTATGCAGATGATATTTATTTTTCTGCAGAGGCTGAAGAAACAGGGATTCTTTCTGACTTTGATGAAAAAATTGATGGATTTCAGGAAGTCGTAAATAGTTGTATTATTTCTTCAAATAATTATGAACTTCGATTGTTTTTAGATGAACATATTGAGGAAGTATTAGCGGTTGCAAAAGAGAATAATATTTATATTGATTATTTAAAAAATAAAGGGAGCTCTCTTGAGCGTTTTTCAGAATATATACACAATATGGCAAAGCTGGATGATAATATATTGCAAATGGCTATGTATCTTTCATTTGTTGTGATTTGTATTGTGTCTTTAACGAAATTTAAGTATAGAAAGGGATTTTATGTTGCATCAGCAATAGTATATTTGATTGCAATGACATCCATTTTTTCAAATGGTTTGACGGATTATATTGTATCAAACATATTTGCTTTTATTGCTAAAATTAATAAAGGAACATTTACATATATTGATATGAATATTGTTAAAGAATATTTTTTGGACACGCTGAAAGAAAGTATGATGACGGTTGTAATATTTGATACAATTTTTCAATTCAAGCAAAGTGAAAGGAATACTAAAAGGGTAAAAAATATTCGGTATGTGTATCAGTCTTTAGATATGCAGATAGCTTATTTGAGGAATATTTATAATTCTTCGGATAAATATATTGCGAGATTAAAAGTACCATCATATTGCATTGAAAAAGAATGCTATAAGGAAGCAAAAAAATGGGGTAAGGCACTAAAAAGACAGAAAGCAAAAAATTCATATTACGTAAAATATAAGACATGGTATGAAACTAATATATCATTATATGAAAAATTGCAGTGGATAAGAACAAATTGTAATGAAGCATATTCGAGTGAGTATTATGTTAATTATCTACAACAAATTAAAGAGTTAATGATAGAATGCGGATATAATAGTATTTGATATTTTAAGAAGATAATAAATTGATATAAAGTTAAGCAGCGTTAGAGCAGTTATGAGCAAAAACTTATAGCAGCTCTTCTTCTTTTAGACACAATGTCCAGAAGAGGGAAGGAGAAATATACAAATGAAATCCATGAGAGACATTAACATGGTCATGGAGTGCGAGATAGCGAAGGGGAGTTGTCCTTTGAAGCTGAATCATATTGAATTTAGGAATTATTCGTATCAGGAGATGACATCAAAAAAGAAAGTGCTGGAGGTGTTATCGTATTTGTTGAGAATAGGTGATTTCAAGCAGTATGTCGGAAAGACTATTCTTAATAATGTTTAATATGGACCTTCAAGGGAAAAAGTCCGTATTTAAGAGAACTTAGACAGCTATGGAAAGAAATAATATATTTGCAACAATCAGAAGATATGAAAGGAAATTGAAACCGCGGTATAATGGGGATGTATATCTGGAAACGGTCAGATGTTATTTCGATATACTATATGTCCATTATAGTAGATGGGACGCAGACTTATTCGGGAGACAGGCGGATCAATGAAGGCTGTCTGGAAAGACATTATGACAAAGGCACGGAAAATGAGCACGTGAACTATCGTTTGGATGTGCTGGAGGAAAAGATATACCTTCTAAAAATTCTAAAAAAAAGAGAACGAATCGCAAGTCGCTTGGAGTGCATCAAGCTAAACTTTAAAAATAAAACCTGATCAACCTGAATGATTAATGGAGTAGAATGTTATGACTGAAAAAGAAAAAATGTTAAAGGGCGAATGGCACGACGCGAATTTTGATGCCAGCCTTCTCCAGGAACGCCAAAAAGCCGAAACGCTCTGTTTTGATTTTAATATGTCAAAGCCGGGAAGTACAGAGCAGCTTTCCGCTTTGCGGGAACTGCTGGGCGTTGATTTGCCGCAAGGGCTTACCGTGCTTGCTCCGGTTTATTTTGATTATGGCGGATATACGCATTTTGGTGAGGGCGTCTTTGTCAATCATGGCTGCTATTTTATGGACGGCGGCACAATTCACATCGGAAAAAATGTTTTCATTGGCCCTTTCTGCGGCTTTTACACGGCGAGCCATCCCATGAACTACAAAGAAAGGAACGAAGGCCTGGAAAGGGCGCTGCCAATTCATATCGGCGATAACTGTTGGTTTGGAGCAAACGTATCCGTGCTGCAGGGCGTGACAATCGGAAGCGGCTGCGTGATTGCCGCCGGGAGCGTGGTCACGGAAGATTTGCCGGAAAACTGTCTGGCGGCGGGCGTTCCCGCTTCTGTGAAAAAATATATCAAACAATGAAGCGTGCTTTTTTCTGTAACCGTGATGCAAAGAACGGCAGACAGGCGGGGAAAACCGTTGCGGGGAGGGGCTTCTGCTTTGACATAGCGGTACCTAGATGATAAAATATATCTATAACCACGCAAGGGGAGGAGAACGAATGGACCGGGTGAAAGTGTTAGAGGTAAAGCAGAGTGTTTTTGCGAATAATGACGAGCAGGCGAAAACGTTGAGGGAGGATTTAAAGAAGAGGGGCATCTTTCTTTTGAATCTCATGTCATCGCCGGGAGCAGGCAAGACGACGACCCTCACAAGAACCATTGAGGCATTGAGGGGGAAGGTGAAAATCGGAGTGATGGAAGCGGACATTGATTCCGATGTGGACGCAAAAACCATTGCAGAGACAGGGGCGAAAGCCATCCAGCTTCACACCGGGGGTATGTGCCATTTAGACGCTGCGATGACGCGGCAGGGGCTGGAAGGATTGGGCGAAGAGGACGTGGAGCTTGCCATTTTAGAGAATGTGGGAAATCTGGTATGCCCGGCAGAATTTGACACAGGGGCGGTAAAAAACGCCATGATCCTATCAGTGCCGGAAGGGGACGACAAACCCTTAAAATACCCGCTGATGTTTTCCGTTTGTGATATCGTCTTAATCAATAAAACAGATGTGCTGCCCTATTTTGACTTTGATATGGAGCAGTGCCGGAAAAATATCGCTCTGCGCAATCCCAATGCCTGCGTCATTCCAATCTGTGCAAAGACCGGGGAAGGCATGGAGGAATGGTTCAGGTGGCTGGAGAGGGAAGTTGCATCCTGGCGTTCTTAGGGAAGAGAGGAGCGAAGACACAAATCGTTTGCGTGGATTTGGGAAGAAATTTCAAAGGAAACAGATTGTGGAAAGGCAGGTTTACTGACAATGGAAAAATTTGTTTACACTCCGCCGGAACAGCCGAGAGAGCTGATTCTGAAACTTGGGCAGAAAATCACAGACCGGATTGGACACAAAGTTACCGCCTCGGATCCGGAATACTACGGGTTAAACGCGCTAGTGACGGACGAGATGGCGGAAGTGGCGCTGAAAATGAAAGTGCGCAAACCCATGACATTGCCTCAAATGGTGAAAGTGACGGGAAAAGAAGAAAAATACCTGGAAAATTTGCTGCAGGAAATGAGTAATATCGGTTTGCTGGAATACAACTGGGAAAACCCCAGACATGAGAAACAATATGTCTTACCCATGTTCGTTCCCGGCAGCGCAGAGTTTTTCAACATGAAGCTGCACCAGATAAAAGAGCACCCGGAGCTGGCGTCTTTTTTTGAACGCATGACGTTCCTGCCGTTAGAGAAAGTGACGGCTATGGTTCCGCCGGGAGGCTCCGGCATCGGTATGCACGTCATTCCGGTGGAGAAAGCCATTGAGACGGAGAATCAGTCCATTGCCATTGAGCACATTTCCCACTGGCTGGATAAATATGAGGGAAAATATGCGGCGAGCCCTTGCTCCTGCCGCTATTCCAGAGGCGTTCTGGGAGAGGGATGCGCAGACGACCCGGAAGATTGGTGTATCGGCGTGGGCGATATGGCGGATTATCTGGTGGAGACAGACAAAGGCCATTATGTGACCCGCGAAGAAGTGCTGGAGATTTTACAGCGGGCGGAAGATAATGGTTTCGTGCATCAGATTACGAATATTGACGGCGAGAACAAGATTTTTGCTATTTGCAACTGCAATGTCAATATCTGCAATGCGCTGCGCACGTCCCAGCTGTTTAATACCCCGAATATGTCGCGCTCTGCTTATGTGGCGAAGGTGGAAACAAAAAATTGCGTGGCGTGCGGAAGGTGTGTGGAATATTGCCCGGCGGGGGCGGTGAAATTGGGGCAGAAACTCTGCACCAACAACGGGCCTGTGGAATATCCGCTGCATGAACTTCCGGACACCGTGAAATGGGGGCCGGAGAAATGGGATGTCGATTACAGAGATAATAACCGGATTAACTGCTATGATACGGGCACGGCTCCCTGTAAAACGGCGTGTCCCGCCCATATCGCCGTGCAGGGATATCTGAAAATGGCGTCCCAAGGGCGTTACACAGAGGCGCTGGCGTTGATTAAAAAGGAAAATCCGTTTCCGGCAGTCTGCGGACGGGTTTGCAACCGCCGCTGTGAGACGGCGTGTACCCGTGGAACCATTGACGCGGCAGTTGCGATTGATGATGTAAAAAACTTTATTGCCCAGAAAGACTTAGACGCCGGGACGCGCTATATCCCTCCGGTCGTGCAGCCTTCTAACCGAGGCGCTTTCCCGCAGAAGATTGCCATCATTGGCGGCGGCCCTGCCGGTTTGAGCTGTGCGTTCTATCTGGCAACGAGAGGATATAAGCCGGTTGTATTTGAGAAAAACCAGCGGCCGGGAGGAATGTTAGTTTACGGCATTCCGTCTTATAAGCTGGAAAAAGATGTGGTAGAGGCAGAAATTGACGTAATCCGCGCTTTGGGCGTAGAAATAAAATGCGGCGTGGAGGTAGGAAAGGATATTACCTTAGACCAGCTCCGCAGCGAGGGATATCAGGCGTTTTACCTTGCAATCGGCTGTCAGGGAAGCCGTAAGGCTGGAATCCCCGGAGAGGATGCCGAGGGCGTGATGAGCGCGGTAGACTTTTTACATATCGTATCCGGCGGGAACGAAGATTATAAAATTAGCGGAACGGCGGTTGTCATCGGCGGCGGAAACGTGGCAATCGATGTGGCGCGCACCAGCAGCCGCTGCGGCGCGGAGACGGTTTCTATGTTCTGCTTAGAAGACAGGGACGGTATGCCGGCTTCCGAGGACGAAATCCGTGAGGCGGAGGAAGAGGGCATTCAGATTAACTGCGGCTGGGGACCAAAAGAGATTTTGGTGAAAGAAGGAAAAGTAAGCGGCATCATTTTAAAGAGATGCCTTTCTGTAAAAGACGATACGGGACATTTCCATCCGCAGTACGATGAAAACGACACTATAACCATAGAATGTGAAAATGTGTTCTTAAGCATCGGACAGAGCATTGAATGGGGCGAGCTGCTGGCAGGCTCTAAAGTGCAGCTTGGCAGAGGGGACGGCGCAGTGGCGGATCCGTTGACCTACCAGACTGCAGAGCCGGATATTTTTGTGGGCGGCGACGTTTATACCGGACCAAGCTTTGCCATCAACGCCATTGCGGCAGGAAAAGAGGGGGCGGAATCCCTTCACCGCTTTGTTCATGAGAACGCCAGCATGACGATAGGAAGGAACCGCCGGCAGTTTATTGAGCTGGATAAAGGAAACCTTGCAGAGTTAAGCTACGACAACGCTTCCAGACAGAAGCCGTCCATGGATGAAACCATTGACGCGCAGAAATCATTCCGGGATGCCCACAAGACCTTGACAGAGGAGCAGGTAAAGATAGAAACCGCTCGCTGCCTCTCCTGCGGGGCTTCCGTCGTAGACACCAATAAGTGCATTGGCTGCGGCATCTGCACCACGAAGTGTGAGTTTGACGCAATCCATCTGCACAGGGATCTGCCGGAATGCAGCACTATGAGAAGGACGGAGGATAAATTCAAAGGAATCCTGCCCTATATGCTCAAACGCGAGGTGAAAATCCGTTTCGGCAAAAAAGAGAAGTAGGCTGAAAATCTTCCTGTGGAAGGATGAGGTTGTTTGGTATGCATGAACTTGGAATTGTTTTTCATGTGATAAAGAGCGTGGAGCAGATTGCAGAGGAAAATCAGGCGGATACTGTGTCTGCCGTGACGTTAGAAATCGGGGAAGTGTCAGGAATCGTGCATTCCTATCTGACCGACTGCTGGCGTTGGGCGGCGGACCGTTCCGAGGTGATGAGGGGCGCGGAACTAAAAATCGAGGAGATTCCCGCCGTGACCTACTGTGGGGACTGTAAGAGGGAGTATCAGACAGTGGCGCATGGGAAGGTCTGTCCCCATTGCGGCAGCGAATCCACCTGGCTTATAACGGGAAACGAGATTACCATCAAAGAAATTGAAGTTCCGGAGCAATGCACCGAGGAAGAAGTTGAGAAGTAGCGTTGAAAAAGGAAATATGAGGATAGAAATACAGCTGTGTCTGAGAGAAAGATGCAGCTGTATTTGTTATGGGGGATAAAAAACCTTGCAAAAGGCATTTCTGGCCGTCAGGGGATTGTAACAGTTCAGCCCACGCCATTCGCAATCCCGCACTACGTGCTTCAAAATTGCTCATGAACGGGCGTTCTGCT
>CANQUZ010000112.1 GCA_947627165.1 uncultured Roseburia sp. | reverse complement strand
TGCTCATAAGCAGTCTCGTATGCTCATTCATGCAAGCATGATTCGCCTACGAGACTGCTTATGGCTGAACTGTTACGCAAAATATAACAAAATTGTGTAGGATACTTGCAAAAATAAGTTATAATATAAAAAGATGCAGCATTGCAACTTACAATACGAGACGATGAAAAGGAAAGAAAAATCATATATGAAAGCACTGCGGAAGAATAAAAAAATAATTGGCACAATTTTGTTCACTATAATGTCAATCATGATAATTGTAGTAGTTTACATTAAATTAATTGAGCGGGAAATAAACAGCAATATGTATTTTAATGTAAAAGAGATTTCCCAGCATGACATCCGTACCATCGAAGGGGTATTGGAATTATACAAAAAAAATTTGAGGGACATCAGCGAGCGATTAAAAATTTCCAGTTCCGATGGCAGTGAAAAGGTACGGAAGCAATTAACGATAGAGCAGACGAGCGCGGTATTTGAAGAGTTGTATCTGCTAGACGAGAACGGCTTGCTCCGCGACGCCTCTTTGCAGACCATAAGGGAGGACAGGAATGGCGCGTTCCCCTATCTGCCCGACGAGGATGAGGTGGATGTGTTTGTCTACCGCAGCCGCGGCGGAACTCCCCGGTTTGAGGACGGCAGCATCGTTTACAGCATGAGGATCAGAGAGTTGTATGCGGAGGGGGTTCAGTTTACCGCCCTCTTAGGAAAATGCAAAAGGTCCACGATTCAAAATATGCTTAAAATTGAAAGTTTCGACGGAAAAGGCTACAGCAGCGTCATTGACCGGGAAGGCTGCTACATTGTAAATTTAGACGAATCGGGGGATTTGGAAGAAAAGCAGAGCTTTTTTGATCAGGTGAAAGATGTCGCCTTTGACGATGGCGAGACGATAGAGGATATGAAGGAGCGGATAAGAAACGGCGAATCTTTCATGACTTCTTACGACCTGCCGAAAACCACAGGAAATGTCCTATGCTTTTCCCCGGTGGAAGGGGCGGATTGGAGTCTTGTCATGTCGATTCCCAAAGCGGTATTCCATGAGGAAAGCATGAATTTTGCAAGCATATGCCTGGTGACGCTTGCCGTTATCGTGGCGCTCATCTTAACCATCGCAATCGTGTCTTACTGCCTGAACAAAAAGGTAATGATGGCGGAGGCGAGGGCTGCCGCCCGAAATGAATTTCTCTCTAACATGAGCCATGAAATCAGAACCCCGCTGAATGGGATCATAGGTTTGAATCATTTGATGGAGAGGAATATCGACGACAAGAAAAAGATGAGCGGCTATATTGCGAGGATGAACAGCACCGCGCAGTATCTTCTGACAATCCTCAACGATATTTTGGATCTCTCCAAAATCCAGGCGGGCAGGATGGACATTGCCAACGAGGACTTCGGCTTAGAGGAAGTCATCGACAACGTATTGTCGATGCAGAGCTCCGGCATCCATTTGAGAAAAATCAAGCTCATGGTGAAAAAAGATATTTTGTTTCCCTATCTTGTGGGAGACGGAATCCGCGTGAAACAGGTGCTGATGAACATTTTAAGCAATGCGGTGAAATTTACGCCGGAAAACGGAAGGATTACGGTGGAAGTCAGCCAGGAGGCGTCCGCTGAAAATAAGGCGGTCACTTACATAAAAGTCACGGATACCGGCTGCGGTATGAGCGAGGAGTTCCAAAAACATATTTATGAGGCATTTTCCCAGGAACGGAATGGCGATAGCGGATACCCCGACGGCACAGGACTTGGAATGTCCATCAGCTGCCTGCTGATGAAGGCGATGGGGGGACAGCTGTTTGTGGAGAGCCAGCTTGGAAAAGGAAGCTGTTTCACGATGGCGCTGCCGTTGCCTGTTTCTGAAAACAAGCCGTTAAGGACCGTATCGCAGGAGTATCCGCCCAAAAAAGAAAAAAGGATTTTTGAAAAAAGGGGCCATGTCCTTGTGGCGGAGGACAACGATCTGAACATAGAAATTTTCAGGGAAATTCTGTTGGAATCGGGGTTTTGGGTCACCTGCGTATACAATGGGCAGGAGGCGGTGGATACGTTTGAAAAATCTGCCGTCGGTGAGTTTGACGCTATTTTGATGGATGTAGAGATGCCTGTGTTAGACGGTTATCAGGCGAGCAGAAAGATACGGGAATTAGATAGGGGCGATGCAAAAACAATTAAGATTTTTGCCTGTACCGCAAGCACATTTTTTGATGATAAGGATAAGGCGTTTGCCAACGGCATGGATGATTTCCTTGCAAAGCCCATTAATGTGAAGGAGCTGCTGCAGAAATTATCAAGCGCTGTGGTGGAGTGACGGCAGCCCAATTTAGGCGGTTTAAGGGCAGGAGCGTATGTTGCGCCCCTGCCTTTTCCGTGAGGTGATTGGCACTGGTAAAAACACACAGTTACTGCTATAATAGAACGGAAAAGAATGCCTTATCGGAAGGATGAACAGAAAACAGAGGAGAATAAAAAGAATGGGACTTTTTCAAAAGAAGATCGGTTGCGTCTTTTTGAAGGAAACAAGCGATGCTGAAGCATACATAGGGAGATTGGAAGCGTTGGCAAAGAGCGCAGACGAAGCCAGCCGGAAAAAAATCCAAAGGCAGATAAAGCTCGCGCAGTATGGGTTAGAGGGAGAGAAGCAGGTTGCCTATGAGTTGAAAACCAGCGGCATGGATATGTATGTCCTCCATGATATTTGTCTGGAAATCGGGGAGCTTTCTGCACAGATAGATTATATTGTGGTGACCAGAAAACTGGTCTATATTATTGAATGTAAGAATCTTTACGGCAACATTGAAATCGACCATGCCGGTAACTTTGTGCGGCAGATTGGGCCATCCGCTTCAAAGGAGGGAATTTATTCCCCGATTACCCAAAATCAGCGCCATATGCGGGTGTTGAAGGAAATCCGGAAGGAGAGCAAGGGAAACTTCCTGCTTCGGGCAGCGTTTGAAAAGAATTTTGAGGAAAACTATAAATCCATCGTCGTTCTGGCAAACCCAAGGACCTACCTGAATGCGAAATATGCAAAGAAAGAGATAAAGCAGCAGGTAATCCGCGCCGACCAGTTGGTTTCTTATATCAAAGAGACGAATGAACAGGCTCAAACCTCATCTATGGGCGAGAAAGCGATGCTGGAACTTGCAAACTTCTATTTGGAAAGACACGTGCAGGGACATTCCGACTATGCGAAACGGTATGAAGAAATGGTTGCAATGGAGAAAGCGGCGTCAGAGCCTATCCGCAGGGATGTGCCTGAATATGGGAATACAGGCGGAAGCCGGGAGGAGGAATTAGTTCAAAGGCTTAAGGAATTTCGCCTACAGCAGAGCAGGAAAGAAAATATAAAGGCTTATTATATTTTCAATGACGCCCAGATGCAGGAATTGATAGCAAAAAACCCGCAAAATAAAGAAGAGCTGTGCGCTGTCGCCGGTTTCGGGAAAGTGAAGGTTGAAAAATACGGTGATTCTATCTTGTCCATCCTAAAAGGAAACGAAAGATAAGTTTTGGGGCAGGGGAAGAGGTACGAAATATATGCTCAAATAGTCACTATGGCAAAAGTGCAGATAAGCATCAAAAGTCTCCTTTTATGGCGGTTTGGGCAATAGCCAAAATCTCTTCCTTCGTAAATCCAAGCTGTTGCATGGAAGCCACAAATTCTGTGGTTTTCTTTTGGGCGGCAGCGTTCTTTAAGCGTCCAATCATAGCGGTATCCTCTGTGATGAAGCGTCCGGCGGTCCGTTGGGCGTAAACGAGCCCAATCCGTTCCAATTCAGAAAATGCCTTCTGCATTGTATTGGGATTGACGGCGGCTTCGCCGGCCAGCTCCCGCACCGAAGGGAGCCTGTCTCCAGGCTGGTACCTTCCGGAAAGAATATCCATCTGGATGCGCTCTGCAATCTGCAGAAAAACAGGTTGGTCCGAATCAAGATTCCATGCCATATCATAACCTCATTTCCATTTTGTATCAATGAAACAATATAATAATACAAAGGGAGTGTCAAGTATTATTTGTGCAATGTGCTGTAAAAATGTAACAGTTCAGCCCACGCTATTCGCAATCCCGCACTACGGGCTTCAAAATTGCTCATGAACGGTAAAAATCCAGTGCTTCCTGATGAAAATAAAACTTTCCCATAATGGTTCAAAGGAAAAGGCGAAGAAAGGGAAAAAGAGGGGAGAAAGAGAAAACTGTCTGTGATGGCGGCGGAGCGGCTAAACCCTTCCGGGAAAGTAACCGATACAATCTACAGTAAGGGACTGCGGGATTTGGAAAGCGTTTTCCATGAAGCGGGCGGTTCTGCAGATGAAGAGAGGTTACAGCGTGTATACAGAAAAAATCAAAAGCGTTCCGCGCATAGCTTCCCGAAGAGATAAGTTCCGGGAGCGGGAGCGATACCGCCGGAGCTTTTGGGGAACAATCTTTTTGGAGATTGTCCTAGAGAAAATAAATGAAGATGAATTTTTCGATATGGAATGGTCCGAGGGGGAAGAGGAAGAAGAACCCCGGAAAAAGAAAGCCTCTGTTCCCCGGATTGTGGATACGGCAATCAAACAGAGGAAAAGAGAGCAGCAAATTGACGGAAAATGGCTTTTCCCTCCAAAGAGGGATAGCTTCCAGACGGAATGGGAAAGTGTTTTGGTCTGGGCTTCCGGAGATTGGTTAGAGCTTTCCCTGCTTCCGATGAACGTGCCGGACATTTCAGAGGATTACAGCGCGGCAGCGAATATGATGCGCTGCATCCAGGCGTTCTCCGACCACCGGATTTTTTATGACAGTTATGAGGCGCTTCGGAACTATTACGACGGCTTCGCTGAGAAATCCTATGTGGAGCGCATTTTTTACCTGTACTGCCGCGAATACATTGAATATGGGGACGCCCCGAAAAATCCGTTCCGGGTTTATGATGTGCTGTCGGAAGTGTATGAGTATTTTGAGCGGGCGAACACCAGGAACGCCGTGCGGAAAAACAATGAAGAAGGCAGAAGGCTGGCGGAAGAGAGCGGGCTTCCCTGGATGGGCAGCAGTTATTATAATGCAGATTATTATTACAAGTGCAGAAAGATGCGGCAGGCGTTCCGCCAAATCTGTGAGGGCCTGGCGGAAGAGTACGGGACGGATGTTCCGGATTTTGAGGAAATTGAGGCGGAAACCCGGTTTCGTATGGATGGCGGTTTGAGCTTCCACAGCGTCTGGGTGTGGGAGCAGGGGCGGAATAATTATCCGGCGAAAGAGTATGGGATGCGCCGGCTGGAGGCGGAGCCGCCGGAAGGGTTTTTATATTATTATAGAGACTATTTTAACGGCGGGCAGTATCAGGCCTTTGAGGAGTTGAAAAATGGGATGCGGAAGCTGCTTTCTGCGAATCCCTTCGACGAGAGGGAATTTTATTCCTTTACGATGGAGGAGCAGGACTACCACAATGGCCTCAGCTATCTGTTGGACAGAAATATCGGCAGGGAAAACTGGGACTTTTTAGCAAACTTCATGCTGCACCGGACGGCAGGATGCATGGAAATCCTCTGTGCGTATGACTGCCGCAATCAGAAAGGAAGAGGGATTGACAGAAAAGAAAAAGTAAGTTAATGTTAAAAGTGCATAAAATGCTATAAAAAATCATCGCAGAGGGACTGCGCGTGGAGACACAAGCGGTTGAGAAGGTAAAACCTGACTCTTTGAACCTGTCAGTTAAGACTGTCGTAGGGAGCGGAAACAACATGAGAGATAAATGATATCCCGGTTTCTGCAGCCGGGATTTTTAAGAGTTCTGCCGGTATTCCTTTTCCCATTCCCTCTGCAGAAGTAAAAAAATTGAAAATAAAATTTTCAATTTTTAATAAAAAGACTGCCTGCAGGCGGAAGAATGAGAGGGAACATATGGAACAATATGCAACACAAATGGAAGCGGCCCGCAAAGGGATTGTGACGGAAGAGTTAAAAAAAGTAGCCGAAAAAGAACGGATGACCACCGCGGAACTGATGCCCCTGGTGGCAGAGGGCAAGGTTGTCATCTGCGCAAATAAACATCATAAGTGCTTAGCCCCCGAGGGGATCGGCTCCATGCTGCGCACCAAAATCAATGTAAATCTGGGGATTTCAAAAGACTGCAAAGATTATGACGTGGAGATGGAGAAGGTAATGGCGGCAGTCGGCATGGGCGCCCATGCGATTATGGATTTATCCTCCCATGGGAACACCATTCCTTTCCGCAGGAAATTGACTTCCGAATGCCCCGCCATGATTGGAACCGTGCCGGTTTACGACTCTGTCATTCATTATCAGAGGGATTTAGCGACGCTTACGGCGAAAGATTTTATCGACGTCGTGCGGCTGCACGCGGAGGACGGAGTGGATTTTGTGACGCTTCACTGCGGGCTGACGCGAAAAACCATTGAACAGATTAAAAAGCATAAGCGCAAAATGAATATCGTTTCCAGGGGAGGTTCTCTGGTGTTTGCCTGGATGTGCATGACCGGGGAGGAGAATCCGTTCTATGAATACTATGATGAGATCTTGGACATCTGCAGGGCCCATGACGTTACCATTTCCTTGGGAGACGCCTGCCGTCCGGGCTGCCTTGCGGATGCTTCCGACGTCTGCCAGATTGAAGAGCTGGTGCGTCTTGGAGAATTGACGAAACGCGCCTGGGAAAAGGATGTGCAGGTGATGGTGGAAGGGCCGGGGCATATGCCGATGGACCAGATTGCGGCGAATATGAAAATCCAGCAGACCATCTGCATGGGCGCGCCCTTTTATGTGTTAGGCCCTCTGGTGACGGATATCGCGCCGGGATATGACCACATTACATCTGCGATTGGCGGGGCTATTGCGGCATGGAGCGGAGCCGCATTTTTGTGCTATGTGACGCCGGCGGAGCATTTGGCTCTCCCCAATGTGGAGGATGTAAAACAGGGC
>CANQUZ010000111.1 GCA_947627165.1 uncultured Roseburia sp. | reverse complement strand
GATTTTTTGTCCATCCAGTTTAAGTCATCCTTCGTGTACGGCACAGCGGGCCTGATTTCATAAAGGTCCGCTCCCACAGCCTGTGCCAATTCCTTTGCAACACGCGCCGTTGTCCCACTGGAGCTAAAATATGCTACTAATGTTTTCCCCATATTCCCTCCTACTCTGCCGCTTCAGCGGCTCTTATATCAACAGGGACTTTGTGCAACAGCACAAATCCCAGATTGAAAATTTTTTATTTTCAATCTTTTCTCCCATTCTGCCGCTTTGGCGGCTCCTATATCAACAGGGACTTTGTGCAACAGCACAAATCCCAGATTGAAAATGAAAATTTTCAATCTTTTCTCCCATTCTGCCGCTTCGGCGGCTTTTGTATCAGCAGGGACTTTGTGCAACAGCACAAATCCCAGATTGAAAATTTTTTATTTTCAATCTTTTCTCCTACTCTGCCGCTTCAGCGGCTCCTATATCAACAGGGACTTTGTGCAACAGCACAAATCCCAGATTGAAAATGAAAATTTTTTATTTTCAATCTTTTCTCCCACTCTGCCACAGTCTTTTTCAAACCGGCTTTGCTCTTTATCGCCCCCAAGATTGGCGTCCGCCCATTTTCTACAACAACGTCTCTATTTCATCTAAAATTTCTCCGAACACGTCTAAGGCATCCTGGATTGGCTCCGGCGTTTCCAAATTAACGCCTGCAATTTTCAGCAATTCCACGGGCGGAAGAGAACAGCCGCCGGAGAGAAACTTTTTGTAACGCTCCACTGCCGGAGCCCCTTCTTTTAAGATCCCGTGGGCAAGGGCCACTGCGGCGGAAAATCCGGTGGCGTACTGGTATACATAGAAATTGTAATAAAAATGCGGGATTCTCGCCCATTCATAGGAAATTTCCTCATCGGATACCATATCCGGCCCGTAGTAAGCGCGGTTTAATTCCTGATAAAGGGCATTCAAGGTTTCCGCCGTAAGGCTCTCGCCCCGCTCCACCATCTGATTGGTCCGCAGTTCAAATTCCGCAAACATGGTCTGGCGGTAAACCGTCCCCTTAAAGCTGTCTAAATAATGATTGAGCAGATAAGCGCGTTCTTTTTTGTCCGTAGTGTTTTTTAATAAATATTCCATCAAAAGAATCTCGTTGCAGGTGGACGCCACTTCCGCCACAAAAATCCGGTACTGGGAATAGATATAAGGCTGCGCGTCATTGGAATAATAAGAGTGCATTGCATGGCCCATCTCATGGGCTAAGGTAAACATATTGTCTAAAGTATTGTTATAATTTAACAGCACATAAGGGTGGACGCCGAACGCCCCTGCGGAATATGCCCCGCTTCTCTTTCCCTCATTTTCGTACACGTCAATCCAGCGGTTTTCAAATCCCTCTTTTACCTTTGCCACATAGTCCTCCCCCAAGGGCGCTAATGCCTTTAACACGGTTTCTTTCGCTTCCTCAAAGGAAATTTTTTTGGCCGCGTCAGCAATCATAGGGGTATAGATGTCGTACATATGGAGTTCGTCCACGCCTAAGCATTTTTTGCGCAGTTTTACATAGCGGTGCATCTTGTCAATGTTTTGATTGACGGTCTCTACCAGATTCCGGTAAACGGAGGAAGGCACATGATTGGCATCCACCGCCGCTTCTAAGGTAGAGGGGTATTTTCTGGCCGCCGCCTCAAAAGATAGCTGCTTCACCTGACCGTTGTAGAGTGCCGCCAGGGTATTGGCATACTGCTTATAGACCTGGTAAAATCCTGTAAAAACGTCTTTCCGCACACGGCGGTCCGCAGACTCTAACAGCGGAACAAAATTTCCGTGGGAAATCCGCACCGTTTCCCCTTTCTCATCTTTGATTTCCGGAAATACAAAATCCGCATTGTTGATGATGGAATAGACCACATCCGGCAGAGACTGCATTTCTCCCGCCGCAGCGATTAGTTTTTCCATCTCTGCAGACAGAGTATGCTCCTTTCTGCGCAGAATTTCTTCTATCTGTTTCCGGTAAAGCTCCAACGCTTCCCGCTCTTTCAGATAGCCCTCTAGCACATCGCGGTCTGCCGCTAAAATTTCCGGCGCGATAAATGCTGTTTTTCCATTGATTTCCGCTTCCATTGCCAGTACTTTCTGGAACATCGCCTGGTGCGCCGCATTTTTCTGATCCTCGTCGAAAAGGCGGTTCGCATAATTTGCCGCCAGTTCAAACTTCTCCCCTGCTTTCGCGCTTAATTCCAACGCTTTTAATAAATTTTCTGCAGAGGCTGCCACCTTTCCCTCGTACTGCGCCAATTCTTCCACAATGGCGCCGATTTTTTCCAGTTCCTCTTTCCATGCCTCATCAGAGACATACATATCCTTTAAATTCCAGGTGTATTCTTCCGTTACTTCACTTCGTTTTAACAATTTCTCTGCCATAATCTCTATCATCCCTTTCTGTTGGTTTTTTCTGACGTAACAGTTCAGCCCACGCCATTCGCAATCCCGCACTATGTGCTTCAAAACTTACTATCGTAAGCGGATTGCTCATGAACGGGCGTTCTGCTCATAAGCAGTCTCGTATGCTCATTCATGCAAGCATGATTCGCCTACGGGACTGCTTATGGCTGAACTGTTACTTTCTGCCTTATATTCTAAATTTACCCTTTTGATTTTAAATTGTAAAGCTCTATTTCCCGTTTCCCGCTTTTTGCCCGTCATAAGGATTGCCCTATTGTCATTCCCGCAAAAATCATCTATAATGGTATCCATTCAGGCTTCACCGGACTTCGCCGGGCAACGCCTTTTCTTTCAGAAAGCAACGAAAGGAGTTTTTACTATGGCTTTCGACGGACTTGTCATCTCAAATCTCGTTTACGAGTTAAACCATACCATATTAAACGCAAAAATCAGTAAAATCGCCCAGCCCGAACATGACGAGCTGCTCCTTACGCTAAAGGGGCCGGCGGGACAGCGCCGCCTTGCGATGTCTGCCAGTGCTTCCCTGCCCTTTGTGTATTTGACCGACCAACAGAAACCCAGCCCCCTGACGGCCCCGAATTTCTGCATGGTGCTGCGGAAACACATTGCCAATGGGCGTATCGTGAGAATTTACCAGCCCCACATGGAGCGCATCATTTGTTTTGACATTGAGCATCTGGACGAACTGGGGGATTTGTGCACCAAAACTTTAATTGCGGAACTGATGGGCAAGCACAGCAATCTGATTTTCTGCAATGGGGACGGCACAATCATTGACAGCATCAAACACGTCTCCTCTATGATGAGTTCCATTCGGGAAGTGCTGCCGGGACGGAGCTACTGCATCCCTGCCACCCAGGAGGAGAAGTTAAATCCATTGGAGGCCACGGAGGAGGCTTTTATGGAAACGGTGATGGAAAAGCCCATGTCCCTTGCCAAGGCCATTTATACCTCCTTTACCGGAATCAGCCCCGTCATTGCCAATGAAATCTGCTGCCGCGCTTCCATTGACGGCGATATGGCGGCAGCCTCACTGTCTTTGGATGGCAGAAAGCATTTATATCATCAATTTCTCTGGATGATGGAGGATGTGAAGAATTATAACTACTGCCCCAATATCATCACAAAGGGCAGCGAGCCGGTGGAATTTTCCTGTTTCAGGCTATCGGAATATCTAAACTACGCTTCTGCCCCCATCGGTCAGAATCATCACGCACAGGGAGAGGTTTACACTATGACGGAGTATGATTCGATCTCGGAGGTGTTAGAGCGCTACTATGCCGCAAAAAATGTCTACACCAGAATCCGGCAGAAATCTGCAGACTTAAGAAGAGTCGTCTCCACCGCCCTTGACCGCAGCCGGAAAAAATACCAGCTGCAGGAAAAGCAATTACGGGATACGGAAAAACGCGACAAGTATAAAGTCTATGGGGAGCTAATCCACACTTACGGCTATGGGCTCTCTGAGGGGGCAAAACAGTTAGAAGCCTTAAACTACTACACTAACGAGATGATTACCATTCCCTTAGACCCTATGCTGGACGCGAAGGCAAACGCCCAGAAATATTTTGACAAATACAATAAACTGAAACGGACGTATGAAGCCCTGACGGGGTTCATCTTAGAAACGGAATCCGAAACCGCACATTTGGAAAGCATTGCCGCTTCCCTTGACATTGCCCAGACAGAGGACGATTTGGTTCAAATTAAGGAAGAGCTGATGGAATACGGCTATATCAAACGAAAGTATAACGCCGGAAAAACGAAGGTGAAGAGCAAACCTTTTCACTATCTCTCCTCCGACGGCTACCATATCTATGTGGGGAAAAATAATTATCAGAACGACGAGCTGACCTTTAAATTCGCCACCGGAAATGACTGGTGGTTCCATGCAAAGGGAATCCCCGGCTCCCATGTGATTGTAAAATCCAATAACGAGGAGCTGCCGGACCGCACCTTTGAGGAGGCTGCAAAGCTCGCCGCTTACTATTCTAAGGGAAGGGAAAACGATAAAATAGAAGTGGATTACCTTCAGAAAAAAAATGTAAAAAAACCAGGCGGAGGCGCTCCGGGATTTGTGGTGTATTATACCAATTATTCCATGAGCATCCATCCGGATATTTCCGGGGTGACGCTGTTAGAATAGAAAGAAAGGGCAAAACGGCATGTCCGCAAGACGCTTTTTTGTCAAAAAAATGGAGGCCGTAGCCTCCATTTTTTAATTCATTTTTTTATTTTTTAATTTTCTAATTTTCCAATCGTTTGATTTCCGTGTATGCCAGCAGGAAGGGGCCGACACCCTTGGCGTCATCCTTTACCACCGGCTCAGACATATAGTAGTCAAAGGTGCCGGAACGCTTATCTTTGCCGCCGAGTCCTGCCACCAGGCAGATACCGTCCAAGTGCAGTTCCCCATTCTCATCTTCCGATAAGTATTTCTCACAGATGCCGTCAAACGCTTTTTTCCCGTATTCCCGATAGCTTTCCGGCAAAAATCCGAGGCGCACTCCCTTTAACAGGGCATAAGCCATGATGGAGCTGCCGCTGGTCTCTAAGTAGTTGCGCTCCATGCCGCCCACATTGACTACCTGATACCACATACCGCTCTCATCCTGATATTTCAGCATGGAATCCATCAAGTCCACAAAAATCTGTTTCATTTTTTCGTAAGGCTCTCCCGCAGAAGGATCCGCCTTATCTAAGGTATCAAGCAAAGCCATGGAATACCATCCCAATGCCCTCAGCCAGAAATTCTGGCTCAGTCCCGTCACCTTGTCGCACCAGAACATTTCCCTGGAAGAATCGTAAGCATGGTAGTAAAGCCCTGTCTTGGGATCGCGCATATTTTCCACAACGTTGAAAAACTGGTTGAAAATATCGTCATAATGCTTCTTATCGTTGAACCGCGTCTCATATTCCATATAGAACGGCTGGCACATATAAAGGCCGTCTAACCATACCTGGTTCGGGTAAATGTTTTTGTGCCAGAAATTCCCCTCTTTGGTGCGAGGCATCTGCTCAATCTGGCTGTAAACCAAATCAATCGCCTTGCGGTATTTTTCTTTTCCGGTCAAATCATATAATTCAAACAGAGTCTTTCCGGCGTTCACATTGTCAATATTTAATTCCTCTACGGAATATCCCTCGATGCTTCCGTCTTCCCTCACCTTATAGTCGATAAAATTATCCGCAAACTTAAAATACTTTTCGTCTTTGGTGATGGCATACATCTCAAGCACTGCCTTAATCATGCAGCCGTCGATGTAATCCCAGGTGGATTTTTTCCCCTGCAGGATTTTTTCGATGTTCCAAATCGGACGGTCTGGCGTGCTTTTCTCTAAAAGTTCATCAATGTATTTTTCAATACGTTCCATGGCTTCCCTCTCCTTTTTTGTAATGTCAGATTTTTTTCTTCCCAATCGGAAAGATAAACTTCTTTTTTATCATAGCGAAAAGATTTGTATTTGTAAATACAGATTTTCATATTGGGCGTAACAGTTCAGCCATAATCTTAATCTATACTTTTTCTGTTTTTTCATTCCCGTTCTTCTTTTAAAATATTCTGTTCAAAAACTGCCAAAAACTGCCTGTTTATCTCTTTTATTTTTTCACATACTATCTCTGAACAAAAATCAACGGAACAGTTCCGATGATAGTTGTTCTATGAAAAGATAGTACCACATAAACTGGTACTCATAACGAAGAAAATAAGGGATTGATTCCAAACGTACAAAAGGAGGAAACTATTATGGCAAGTCGTTCATCAAACAGAGCAGCAGTTCCAGAAGCGAAAAGTGCATTAGACCGTTTCAAATATGAGGTGGCAAACGAAATCGGCGTACCTTTAAAAGACGGTTACAACGGTGACTTAACTTCCAGACAGAACGGTTCTGTCGGCGGTTATATGGTTAAAAAAATGATTGAAGCACAGGAAAGACAGATGGCAGGTAAGTAACAACCATTCTTTTGCAACAGGCTTCAGGCATTTCAATCCTGATGTAAAATACAAAAGAAAAAAAGTTCCCAGGGGAATGAACTGTTCCTCTGGGAATTTCAAATTTATGGAATTTTTATTCCTATGATTTTTTATTCCCTATGGGATTTTCTTCCGTCTGTGTTTAGAGCAGGATTTTTTCCGCCAGAAATACCGTGAAGGATGCCCCCGCCGCAACCGTCACCAGGCTTTTTCCCCTGCAGGCGAGTATCACGGCGACAAGCGCTCCTGCAGCCGCGCTTGCAATGCTTTTCGTTGCATAGAACACGGCGGGAATCGTCATTGCCGCCAGACAGGCATAGGGCACATAGTATAAAAAAGAACAGATAAACGGATTGGTAATTTTCTTTTGAAACAGAGTCAGCGGTATGGCGCGGATGAGATATGTCACCAGAGCCATCGCAAAGATATCAGCATAAATCATTTCAATTCTCCCTTTTCCCCTTCCCGCTGTGAAACCGGAAACAAAACAGCCCCTGCCGCCGACGCCGCGACCGTAGACAGGACGATGGACATTCCTGCCGAGATTCCGGAAAAAAGCGG
>CANQUZ010000110.1 GCA_947627165.1 uncultured Roseburia sp. | reverse complement strand
TTCCAACTGCAGCTCCTCGCTCCTTAACTGGATATCCAGCTTTTTCAGCTCCTGCTCCTTTTCTTCAATCGCTTCCGCCAGCTCTTCTTTTGAATACCCTTCCGGTTCTTCCCATTCCTGCTCATCCACAATGCTGTCGAGCAAGTCGTCGAAGTCGCTGCTCTCCTCCACCTCTTCTCCGGTGAAAATATACCACATCCTGTAATCGTCATACGCTACGGGAATGTTGTTTCCGTCATATGCCTTTGTGTTAGGGTTTACGCTTTCGTCCGCCACCGGGACTTTCTGTTTTGAGGAAGATGCCTTCTTCTCTTCCGATTCATCCTTTAAGATTCCGGATTCAATCTCAACGCCGCTTTCCTCCGTCGTTTCCGTCGTTTCGCTGTCCTGCTCCACCTCGATTTCCTTCATCACCATTTTCCCATTTTTGTCTTTTTTGCAGACAATGAACACGACGTGCTTTCCATCGCTCCCGTCGCCGGTCGGACGGATGGAGTTAAAGAAACTTCCATAGGCATAAGCGTCCTTATTGACATAGAAAATATACGGATTCTCCGCAGAGCCATCCGCCGTCTTAACATTGTAGGGGACAGAATCTTCCGTTACATAATTATAGATCCGGCTGTCTTTTTTGTCCTTTTCCGGAAGGGATGTGACCGTTTCCTCCGTGTCAGACGGACGGAAAGGGGAGATATCAATCTCCGGCCTGGTCTTATCCACCGGCTGCGTCTGTTTTAATACGGCAAGGGTGTGCTCCGCCTTGGCGATATTATTCTGGATATTGCTGATGTCCAGCTTTTTACGCTCTATCTCAATTTCAATTTCCGAGGTGTCGTATTTAATCAGAGGATCCCCCTCTTTCACCTCGTCTCCCTGCTGGACGTATACTTCCTCAACCTTTGATTCATTCTCTAAATAAATCTCCTGCGAAGAGTCGTTTGTCACCATCCCATAACTCGTCTCCTGATCGCCCCAATAGCCCCAGTTAATGTTGGAAACAGGGCGCACTTCCGCCACAAGGTTTTTGCTCTGGTACGCATTGTAAGCGTAAATTCCCCCATAAATCGCCCCGCCGGCAACGGCGACGGCAACGACAATGGCAATCACTTTCTTCCATTTCATGACGCCGCCTCCTCTCCATCCCCTTCGTAAATCACACCGTCAATGATCCGGATGACTCTCTTTGCATTTGCCGCTATTTTGGGATCATGGGTAATCATCACCACGGTAACGCCCTCTTCATTTAATTTTTTGAAAAGTTCCATAATCTGCTCTCCGGATTTTGAATCCAACGCACCGGTAGGCCCTTGCTATGGCGACTCTCTGTTTTTGCCCTCCGGAAAGCTGAGTCGGCCGAAAGCTCACACGGTCGCCTAATCCCACTCTCTCCAGAGCGTTTTTGGCGCGCTCTTTCCGCTCCTTCTTTTTCACGCCGGCATAGCTTAAGGGCAGGGAAACATTTTCGATTGCCGTTTCCCGCGGCATCAGGTGGAAGCTCTGGAACACAAAGCCGATGCTTCTTAACCGCAAATCCGATAATTCCCGGTCTTTCAGCTTTAACACATCCTCTCCCGCCAACTCATAGACGCCGCTGGTAGGCTTATCCAGGCATCCGATAATATTCATTAAGGTGGTTTTCCCGGAACCGGAAGGCCCCATAATCGCCACATATTCCCCCTCTTCCACCGTAAGGGAAACATCCTTTAATACCGGCACTACCAGTTTGTCCTGCTGATAGTCTTTGAATACATTCTGTATCTTCAGTATCATTCCAGTACCTCCGTGCCATCCACTTCTATTCCCGGCAGCTCCATATACATTTCCATGTCGTCAATTTCCCCGGTGGTCTCCGTGTTAAAGTAATACTCGCCGTCGATACTCTCCGTTCCCTCCATCATATCCATGCCTTCTATGCCTTCCAGTCCTTCCATACCTTCCGGAACCTCCATGCCTTCCATGCCTTCCATGCCTTCCAGTTCTCTCGGCATTTCGGTGTCGCCCTGCTGATAGAGCGGAGAGGAATAATCCACTTCTTCCATGTTCGTTACCGTCGTCACGCCCTCATATAATCCAGCCATCGGCCATGTGATATAATCGTCTAAGGTGAGTCCGGAGAGAATCTCATATTCTCCCAGGGTTTCATCCAATTCGCCCAGCTCTACATAGCGTTTTTCCAGACGGTTTTTCTCGCCGGACACCCAGACATAGGAACCTGTCTCATCCTCCACCACATAGCTGCTGTAGAGCCAGAGGCCCTCTTTCTCCTCTTCCTGCCCCTGGTCCATCTCAATATATACGTGCTGTCCCAACAGCAATCCTTCCGCCGTGTCTAACTCCACATAAAAAGGGTATTTCGTTGCCGAAACGCTGCTGTCAGAATTGCCGTAATAAGTTTCCTCATTATTGCTCTGGGTATTTTCGGTGTCCAGTTTTGCCAAAGTTCCGTTCCAGGTTTTGCTCTGGTCTACCCTGGAGCGGATCAGCACCGGAGTCCCCTCCGCCACCATCCAGACATTCTGCTCGTCAACAGAACCTTTGACACGGTATTCGCCCTCTTTTAAAATCGTCATAAACGGAGCCGTATTTCCGTTCTGATCAGTCCCGTTCTCATTAATCTCTTTTACCACGCCCGCCTGTTTGCTGACCACAACCGATTCCTGAATCTGCTTCTGATATTTTTCAATCTCTAAGTTCTTGCTCTCCAAATCATATTTGGTCTGGTCGATTGCATTCTGTTCCGACTGAATCTCTGCATTGAGGTCAAACTTCTCGTTTTCATCCTCCGCCTTGCTTAACTGGTCATTTAAGCTGGCAATCCGCTTATTGGCGTTATCAATCTCATTATTGATGCTTTCTATATCCAGTTTCGTTTGCTTTACCTGCATCTCAAGATCACTGGTGTCATACGTCACCAGCTCCTGCCCTTCTTCCACCACGTCGCCCACCTGCACTAAAATCTCTTTGATGGTTCTGGAAGAATCTACATGGACCTCGTAGCTGTCCTGCGATTCCACCACGCCGTTGTAGCGGTTGGAAACCCCTGTATAAGTATTCATCACCTTGGAAACTTTTTCCACATATACCTTATCCTGGGACTGGGATTGCCCAAAAATCGGAATCCTCTGCCCAATTTCCTCCCGATAATAATATCCGGTCCCCCCTAATGCCGCCGCTGCCGCCAGCACGCTGATCCATACGATTACTTTTTTATTTTTCATGGTTTCTCCTCTTAAACAATAGAAAACACGCAAAGCATATTGCCTATTGCCATAAATTAAAAATGATAGAATAAGCACTCTAGTGTTTATTCTATCATTTTTAGTAGAAATATGACATACCCTATTCTTAATTTTTCATTAATATTGTAACAGTTCAGCCATAAGCAGTCCCGTAGGCGAATCATGCTTGCATGAATGAGCATACGAGACTGCTTATGAGCAGAACGCCCGTTCATGAGCAATCAGCTTACGATAGTAAGCTTTGAAGCACGTAGTGCGGGATTGCGAATGGCGTGGGCTGAACTGTTACTTAATATTATTAGCATTCACCACAGCCAGCCTTACGGGCGCATCGCGCCTGCATGGGAGGCCGCGAAAGATTGGCAGGGAAACCTATGCCATACTTATTTTAAAGGATATTTTTCTGTCAGGGAGCTTACAATCGCTTTTGCTTTCTCCGCCGCAGCCTCTCCTTCTTTGATCATCATGGCAATCGCCTCCGCGATTTGATCCATATCCTCCGCATTCATGCCGCGGGATGTGACAGCCGCTGTTCCGAGGCGCACGCCGCTGGTAACGAAGGGAGATTTCGGATCGTTTGGAATGGTGTTTTTGTTGCAGGTAATGTTGACAGAATCCAAAAGTTTTTCCACTTCTTTTCCTGTCTTTTCATAATTTGTCAAATCTACCAGCATCAAATGGTTGTCAGTGCCGCCGGATACAATCCGGATACCTCTGTCTAATAATCCCTTGCAGAGTGCCTGGGCATTCTCCACCACATTCTTTGCATACTCTTTAAATTCCGGCTGCAGCGCTTCCTGGAAACAGATTGCCTTTGCTGCGATTACGTGCATCAGAGGGCCACCCTGGATGCCTGGGAAAACCGCTTTGTTGAAGTTGTATTTGTCTGCCGCTTCCTGGTTGCAAAGGATCATGCCGCCGCGCGGTCCGCGCAGTGTCTTGTGGGTAGTGGTCGTCACCACGTCCGCATAAGGGATGGGGCTTGGATGCACTCCTGCCGCCACCAAACCTGCAATATGCGCCATATCCACCATTAAAACCGCACCGCACTCATCTGCGATTTCACGGAATTTTTTGAAGTCAATGGTACGCGCATAAGCGGAAGCTCCCGCAATGATCATTTTCGGTTTGCACTCTAACGCGATTTCCCGCACCTTATCATAATCGATAAACCCTTCATCATTGACTCCATAAGGAACGATGTTGAAGTAGGATCCGGAGAAATTCACAGGGCTTCCATGCGTCAAATGTCCGCCATGGTCTAAATTCATTCCCATTACCGTATCGCCCGGCTTTAAGATAGCGAACTGCACCGCCATATTCGCCTGGGCGCCTGAGTGCGGCTGGACGTTGGCATAGTCGCATCCGAATAACTCTTTCGCACGCTCAATGGCCAGCTGCTCCACCACATCCACGCAGTCGCATCCGCCATAATATCTCTTGCCCGGATATCCTTCCGCATATTTGTTTGTCATAACGCTTCCCATAGCGGACATCACCGCCGGGCTTACCCAGTTCTCTGAAGCAATCAACTCAATGTGGCTGCTCTGCCTCTCAAATTCATCCGTAATCGCCTTTGCCACTTCTCTGTCCACTGCCTGAATATCTTCAAGTGTATACATAATTCGTAACTCTCCCTTTCTTTCCTTTTGTCTTTCCACAAAAAACAACTGTCTTTTTTGTCTATAACTTCCATTATATATGACTTACCTTTTTTTCGCAATTATAAAAACAACATATTCTATAATAATTTGTTATAAGTCATATAAGCGTCGCCAATAAGCCAATCTGTGCCGCCAGTATCAAAGGCATCCCAACCACAAAATACCAGTGCTTTGTCTTGTGGCGGAATACATACATCCCTGCCCAGGAGCCGAGACTTCCGCCGAGCAGGCTGCACAAAAACAAGTTTTTTTCCGAAATGCGCCACAAATGATTCTTTGCCCTCCGCTTATCCTCTCCCATCAGAAAAAAGCCAAGCAGATTGACCAAAACCAAATAAATCCACATTTTCTCCATTTCTCCTCCACCTCTCCTCCATCTTCCCTTACTGCGCGTTCTCGCCCACGCCTTCCGTCCCAAAACATAAGGCTGTCTTACCGCGACAGCCTCATGTTTTTGTTCCGTTTTTTACTCTGTAATTTTATTTTTTCCAAGGTTCACTTTCATCTCATACCACAGCTGCGTCGCAATGCAAATAGAACTGTAAGCGCCGCACACAAGGCCCGCCATCAGCGGCAGGGCAAATTCGCGGATGCTTGCAACCCCCAGCAGATAGAGCAGGAATACCATCACAAACGTGGTAATGGAGGTATTGATGCTTCTTGACAGTGTCTGAGTCAGGCTTCGGTTGGCAATTTCCCCCAATTCCGCCTTTTTGATTCTTCCCTGGGTTTTTCCCATGTTTTCACGGATACGGTCAAAAATAACGATGGTATCATTGACGGAGTACCCGATAATCGTCAGCATACAAGCGATAAAAGCGCTTCCTATCGGTATCCTCGACAAAGAGTATACCGAAAATACCACCATCACATCATGGAGCAGGGCAACGATAGCGCTGGCGCCAAAGCGGATGTCTTTAAACCGGAACCAAATGTAAATCAACATACACAGGGATGCGATTAATACTGCAACCACGGAATCCATGCGCATCTCCCCGCTGATGGTGGAGCTGATGCTCTGGGAATCGATGGCGTTCTCATCCACGCCGAATTTCTCCACCAGCATCTGGTTGACAGCCTCGCGCTCCTCTAAGGTAAGGGTGCGTGTCTTCACTGTGACACGGGTTGTCCCCTCTACGCGGTTTGACTGGATATTGTTGTCTCCAACCACCTGGGCAAACTCCGGCACGATTTCATTTTCAATTTCTTCAATGGCGTACTCTCTTCCATAATCAGCCGTTGTGGACGTTCCACCGATAAAATCCAGGCTGAAGTTAAGCGCCGGGTATCCTGCCATTTTGTACACTGCGATCCCTATGAAACCAGAAATAACCAAAACCGCAGACAGCGAAAAGAACACTTTTCTGATGCTCAGGAAATCAATCGTCTTCCTCTCTTTCGCCTTGCCATAAAACTTTTCGTCTCTGATTCCAATGCCGTACAATGCATACAAAATCCATCTGGTCACTACCAGCGCGGTGAACATGGATAACAGAATACTAATCATCAGCGTATACGCAAAGCCTTTCACCGTTCCGGAGCCTAACGCCATCAGCACGACTGCGGCAATCAATGTGGTGATGTTTCCGTCTATGATAGCGGACATAGCTTTCTGAAATCCGTTTTTCATGGAACTCAGCACCGATTTCCCGGAGGCAATCTCCTCGCGGATACGGGCAAAAATAACGACGTTTGCGTCTACCGCCATACCGATTCCCAGGATAATTCCCGCGATTCCCGGCAGAGTCAGCGTAACCTCAAACAGGTACACTGTCGCTATCATCAGGCAGGTGTAAATTGCCAATGCAATCGCCGCCGCAACGCCCGGCACTGCATAATACACAATCATAAAGATCATGACAAGGATAAGGCCGATGGCGCCCGCCTTTAAGCTGCTGGAGATCGCCTGGCTTCCAAGCTGCGCCCCTACCACGCTGGATTCCAACTCTTCTAACTGCAGGGAGAGGGAACCAATCCGAATCTGCGTTGCCAGGACACTTGCTTCCTCATAAGTGCTCTGTCCGGTAATCTGCGCCGTCCCCCCGGTAATCGCTTCCTGCACCTGGGGATAGCTGATCACTTCGCCGTCATATACGATAGG
>CANQUZ010000109.1 GCA_947627165.1 uncultured Roseburia sp. | reverse complement strand
TTGCTCATGAACGGGCGTTCTGCTCATAAGCAGTCTCGTATGCTCATTCATGCAAGCATGATTCGCCTGCGAGACTGTTTATGGCTGAACTGTTACACGAAATATGCAAGATATGAAAAAAAAGCTAGTATTTTCCATTGGGATATGTTATAATCCTATAAAGATGGTAATAGTTGTAGTATGCCCTTTTTTTTCAAAGGGGAGGCGGAAAGATTAAGTGAGATTTTCTGCCTGTACTTCTTGGGCGGATACTAATTTACTATGAACGGATATGTACATCATATGGATTCCGGAAGACCGGGATGTTTGAATATTAGCAAGGAGGAAACAAGTAATAATGAGTGTACAGGTAGAGAATTTAGAGAAAAATATGGCAAAACTTACCATTGAAGTCGCAGCTGAGGAAGTGGAAAAGGCGATTCAGGCTGCATATATGAAGGAAAAGGGGAAAATCAGCATTCCGGGATTCCGCAAAGGCAGAGTTCCAAGACAGATGATTGAGAAGATGTACGGCGCAAGCGTATTTTATGAGGATGCGGTAAACACGTTGATTCAGGAGCATTATCCGTCCGCTATGGAAGAGAGCGGGGTAGACATCGTATCAAGGCCTGTGATCGATGTGGTGCAGATAGAAAAGGGACAGCCGTTTATCTTTACAGCAGAAGTTGCAGTAAGGCCGGAAGTGACGCTTGGCAAATATCTGGGCGTGCAGGTGGCAAAAGTGGATACCGCCGTATCTGATGAGGAAGTGGCGGAAGCGTTAGAAAAAGAGAGAAACAATAATGCAAGAACCGTTTCCGTTACAGACAGGCCGGTTCAGAATGGCGATACGGCAGTCATTGATTTTGAGGGATTTGCAGATGGCGTTCCTTTTGAGGGAGGCAAAGGCGAAAACCATCCGTTGGAGATTGGATCTCATTCGTTCATCGATACGTTTGAAGAGCAGTTAATCGGCAAAAACGCCGGAGATGATGTGGAAGTGAACGTTACTTTCCCGGAGCAGTATCCAGAGGCTTCTCTGGCTGGGAAAGCTGCATTATTCAAAGTGAAGATTCATGAAATCAAAGCAAAGGAAATTCCGGACCTGGATGATGAGTTTGCACAGGATGTTTCCGAGTTCGACACCTTAGAAGAATACAAAGAGGACGTAAGGAAGCACCTGCAGGAGAGCAAAGAGAACGATGCGAAGCGCACCAAAGAGGATGAGGCTATCCAGAAGATCATTGAGGCGTCTGCCATGGAGATTCCAGAGGCGATGTTAGACACGCAGTGTGAGAATATGGTGAATGAGTTTGCGCAGAGGATTCTTCAGAGCGGACTTTCTATGGAGCAGTATCTGCAGTTCTCCGGCCTGACCGTAGAGAAATTAAAAGAGCAGGTGCGTCCGGAAGCTGAGACCCGTATTAAGAGCAGTCTTGTATTAGAGCAGATTGTCAAAGAGGAGAATATCCAAGTTACCGAAGAGGAGATTCAGGCAGAAATCGAGAAGATGGCGGCAACCTATAACATGGAAGCTGACAAAATTAAGGACTACATGGGTGATGCGGAAAAAGAGTCTATGGCAAGGGATTTGAAAGTGATGAAAGCTGTTGACTTGATCATGGAAAACGTAGAAGAGACAGAACAGGCGGCCGAGGCAAAGGCAGAATCAGAAGAATAAGTCACACATCCATCTGTTACAAGAGTAAAAGACACACACAGACTGGCTCAAATGGGCCGGTCTGTTTAGGCTTATGAGCAGCTTCAAAGATTGACAGAAAGATTATCGTAGAATGGAGGAATCAGTATGAGTTTAGTACCTTACGTCATTGAGCAGACCAGCAGAGGAGAGCGTAGTTATGATATATATTCCCGATTGTTAAAGGACCGTATCATTTTCCTGGGAGAAGAGGTGAATGAGACGACGGCAAGCCTAGTCGTGGCTCAGCTGCTTTTCTTAGAGTCGGAAGACCCGGGAAAAGATATACAGTTGTATATTAATTCTCCGGGTGGAATGGTGACAGCAGGAATGGCGATTTATGACACAATGCAGTATGTCAAATGCGATGTGTCTACCATTTGCATCGGTCTTGCGGCCAGCATGGGGGCATTCTTGTTGGCGGGAGGCACAAAAGGGAAAAGGCTTGCGCTTCCGAACGCAGAGATTATGATCCACCAGCCGTCGGGCGGTGCAAAGGGACAGGCGACGGAGATTCAGATTGCGGCTGAGAATATTTTAAAAACAAAGAAAAAATTAAATGAAATCCTTGCGGCAAACACAGGAAAACCTTATGACGTTGTTGCGGCAGATACAGAGAGAGATTATTATATGTCAGCGGAAGAAGCAAAAGAATATGGTTTGATTGACAGCGTGATTACAAGCAGATAGAGGCACGAGTCAGCAGATGTAAGCGAGGGTACCCGGATGGATGCCCTCTATTGTGTATGAATGCACTGGATTTTTCCGGTGCGGTAAATGAAATGGAGATGGAGAAGATGGCAGGAAGAAATGAAGAGAGGTACCGTTGTTCCTTTTGCGGCAAGTCCCAGGAACAGGTTCGGAAACTCATCGCAGGGCCAAATGGAGCATACATTTGTGATGAATGTGTAGATATATGCGCCGAGATTATCGAAGAGGAATTAGAAGAGGACGAGGCTGCCAACGAAGCCGAGGAAGCGGAGCAGATTAACCTGTTAAAGCCGATTGAATTAAAGGCATTTTTGGACGAGTATGTCATTGGTCAGGAGCAGGCGAAAAAAGTGCTGTCAGTGGCTGTTTACAATCATTACAAGAGAATCATGGCAGGCGGGGATTTAGGCGTGGAATTGCAGAAGAGCAATGTGCTCATGCTTGGCCCCACCGGATCCGGAAAAACGTTTTTGGCGCAGACTCTGGCGAAGATTTTGAATGTGCCCTTTGCGATTGCGGACGCTACGACTCTGACAGAAGCGGGATATGTGGGCGAGGATGTGGAAAACATACTGCTGAAAATCATTCAGGCGGCGGATTATAACATTGAGCGCGCTAAGCATGGCATTATCTATATCGATGAGATCGATAAGATTTCCAAAAAATCCGAGAACGTATCCATCACCCGTGATGTGTCCGGCGAAGGTGTGCAGCAGGCGCTTCTAAAGATTCTGGAAGGGACGGTTGCTTCTGTTCCTCCGCAGGGCGGCAGAAAGCATCCGCAGCAGGAGCTGCTTCAGATTGATACGACGAATATTTTGTTTATCTGCGGCGGCGCTTTTGACGGCCTTGAGAAAATTATCGAGACGCGGCTGGATCAAAAGACGATTGGGTTTAATGCAGACGTTAAGGAAAAGAACGGATATAACATCGGCGAGGCGTTAAAGCACGTCCTTCCGGAGGATCTTGTAAAGTTTGGCCTGATACCGGAGTTTGTAGGCCGTGTGCCTGTAACCGTATCGCTGGATATGCTGGATCGGCAAACCCTTATCCGTATTTTGCAGGAGCCGAAAAACGCCATTGTGAAGCAGTATCAGAAGCTGTTTGAATTGGACGGCGTAGATTTGGAATTTGATCAGGACGCGCTGGAGACGATTGCAGACAAGGCGTTGGAGCGTAAGACAGGGGCTCGCGGCCTCCGGGCGATTATGGAGGCGGTGACGCTTGATATGATGTATTACATCCCGTCGGATGAAACGATTGCAAGATGCCATGTCACGAAAGAACTGGTAGAGGAAAGGCTGCTGGCTGCTAGTTAGAGATTAAATGAGATAGAGGAAGCATAATTTTGGATATGATGATAATGAAAATGCCGGCAGTGGCATTGCGCGGCATGGTGATTTTGCCGGGAATGATTGCACATTTTGATGTGAGCCGGGAGAAATCCATCAAGGCAGTGGAAGCCTGCATGATGGAAAACCAAAAAATATTTCTGGTGACGCAAAAGGATGTGGAGCAGGAGGAGCCTGCCATAGAGGACTTGTATAAAATCGGTATTATTGCAGAAGTAAAGCAGGTCATCAAATTACAGAATCATATTGTGCGGATTTTAGTGGAAGGAAAAGAACGGGCGGAATTATCGGCGTTTTTGGACCATCCGCAATATCTGTTGACGGAAGTCATCCGTTTTGATGAAGAGGTAGACGAGGGGCTTACGGAGGAAGCCAAAACCGCCATGGTGCGGGGAATTTGGGAGACGTTTGAACGCTATGTTGCAGTAACCCCTCGGATAGGAAAAGAGATGCAGCGTCAGGTGCGGGAGACTTCCGAGCTGGAAAAACTGATGGATTACCTTGCGAACAATCTGCCGTTTTATTATGAGGAAAAACAAAAAATCTTAGAAGCGGTGTCACTGACGGAGCGGTATGAAGTATTGATGATGCTTTTGCTCAAAGAAATCGAAATTACCGCCATCAAGAATGACTTTCAGGCGAAAGTCAAGGAACGCGTAGACAAAAACCAGAAGGAATACATTTTAAGAGAGCAGATGAAAATTATCCGGGAAGAGTTAGGCGAGGATAACGCCGAATCGGAAGCGGATCACTACATGGAGGAGCTGAAAAAGCTAAAAGCGGGCAAAGAGGTGAAGGAGAAAATCAGAAAAGAGATTTTCCGATTCAAAAACATCAATTCCAACTCCTCCGAAAGCTCCGTCATCCGCGGCTATATCGAGACATTGTTGGAGCTTCCCTGGGACAAGGCATCCAAAGACAACAAGGACATCAAAAATGCAGAGCGCATCTTAAATGAAGACCATTACGGATTGGAAAAAGTGAAAGAGCGTATGCTGGAGTTTTTAGCCGTCCGCAATCTGACGAAAAAAGGGCAGAGCCCTATCATCTGCTTAGTGGGGCCGCCGGGAACCGGAAAGACCAGCATTGCCCGTTCTGTGGCAAGGGCGTTGGATAAGCAGTATATCCGTATCAGCCTTGGGGGCGTCAGGGACGAGGCGGAAATCAGAGGACATAGAAAGACCTATGTGGGCGCGATGCCAGGACGTATTATAAACGGCCTGCGCAGCGCAGGCGTAAAAAACCCGCTGATGCTGTTAGACGAGATTGATAAAATGAGCAGCGACTACAGGGGCGATACGGCGTCCGCCTTATTGGAAGTCCTTGATTCCGAGCAAAACAATAAGTTCCGGGATCATTATGTGGAGATTCCGGTAGACTTGTCGGAAGTATTTTTTATTGCCACCGCCAATTCCCTGCAGGAGATTCCGAGGCCGTTGCTTGACCGTATGGAGGTGATTGAAGTTACCAGCTATACGGAGAATGAGAAGGCGCACATTGCCAGAGAGCATTTGTTGGCAAAGCAGACAGAGCGCAACGGACTAAAAGACGGACAGCTGTCCGTCAGCGGCAAGGCGTTGGAGAAAATCATCCGCGGCTATACCAGAGAGGCGGGCGTCCGCAATCTGGAGCGCAAACTGGGAGAAATCGCCAGAAAAGCGGCGCGGGATATTTACGAAAATCAGAAAGAGCAGGTCAAAGTCACCGAGAAGAACCTTGAGAAATATTTAGGCAAGGAAAAATATAGCTTTGATAAGAAAAATGAGACGGATGAAATCGGCATTGTCCGGGGGCTGGCATGGACCAGCGTGGGCGGCGATACGTTGGAGATTGAGGTCAACATTATGCCTGGAAAAGGAGAAATCCAGCTTACCGGGCAGCTTGGCGACGTAATGAAAGAGTCCGCGCAGGCGGGATTAAGCTACATCCGTTCCGTCAGCGGCGAATATCAGATACCAAAGAAATTTTTTCAGGAAAATGACATCCACATCCATATTCCGGAGGGAGCTGTGCCGAAGGACGGACCTTCCGCCGGCATAACCATGGCGACTGCGATGCTTTCCGCGATGACAAAGACGCCGGTGCGGGCGGACGTGGCAATGACGGGTGAAATCACCTTAAGAGGGCGGGTGCTGCCCATCGGAGGCTTAAAGGAGAAAATCCTTGCGGCAAAAAATGCGGGAATCAAAACGGTCTGCGTGCCCAAAAAGAATGAAAAGGACATCGCTGAGATTTCCGAGGAAATCAAAAAAGGATTGAAAATCGTGTTTGCGGATAATCTGAGCCAGGTATTGGAAACGGCGTTTGTCCATAAAAAATGAAAGGCTAAAAGGCTATGGTAATCAAAAATGTAAGTTTGGAGACGGTTTGCGGCATTACCAGCAAGATACCGGATAACCCTTATCCCGAGGTGGCTTTTGCGGGGAGATCCAATGTGGGAAAGTCCTCTCTGATTAATGCCCTTATGAACCGGAAATCGCTTGCCAGGACATCGGCGCAGCCGGGAAAAACCCAGACGATTAATTTCTACAATATCAACGACGCCATGTACTTAGTGGATCTGCCCGGCTATGGGTACGCTAAGGCGTCGGAGGAAATAAAGGCAAAGTGGGGGAAAATGATAGAAAATTACCTCCACGTTTCAAAAAAATTAAAGGCGGTATTCCTGCTGGTGGATATCCGGCATGACCCTTCCGCCAACGACAAGATGATGTATGACTGGATGGTTTACCAGGGATTTTCCCCTATCATTATTGCTACGAAATTAGATAAAATTAAGCGCAGCCAGATACAAAAACAGTTGAAAGCAGTCCGGGAAGGCCTCAAGGCGGAGCCTGGAACGATTATTTTGCCCTTTTCGGCGGAGACGAAGCAGGGGCGGGAGGAACTGTGGGACTTAATTGACCGCCTAATCTTGCCGGAAGATGCAGGGGAGGAAAATCCCCATTGCACGGCTTAGCTGCGCATGATAAAATAAAACATAGTAAAATAAAGCATAATCCAATATCATCAAATAAGCGGAATTTCAGACGAGAGAAAGGCTTGGTAAGTGAGTATGAAAAAGAAAAAAATCGTAATTGCACTCGGGCATGAAGCGCTTGGCACGACACTTCCGGAACAGAAAGAGGCGACAAAGCGCACAGCCAAGGCAGTAGCAGACTTTATCCGCGAGGATTACCAGGTGGTAATTACCCATAGCAATGGACCGCAGGTGGGCATGATCCATACCGCAATGAATGAATTTTGCAGATTATATCCGGAGTATACGGCGACGCCTATGTCGGTCTGTTCTGCCATGAGCCAGGGGTA
>CANQUZ010000108.1 GCA_947627165.1 uncultured Roseburia sp. | reverse complement strand
GTGAATGGCGGTATTTCCATTATGGAGAACTATAAACTGGATAAGACACTATTTACACAGGGAGAAATGCAGGATATTCTTGCAGGGCTGCGCAGTCTGGACAGTGTGAATGGAACAAACAGGTATGGACAACTGATGGAAAAGCTGTCAGTTGGTTCATCTGATTTTATGGTGGGCAACCAGACGGTATTGATTGATTTATCCTCTTGGTATAAGGATTCGCTTGCCCCTAAAATCGAATTGATACGCACAGCAATTAATAAATGCAGAAAACTGGAATTTGTCTATTATTCTCCAAAAGGGGAGTCTGCACGTTGCATTGAGCCGTATTACCTGATTTTTCGGTGGTCAAGCTGGTATGTATGGGGATGGTGTATAAAACGTAAAGATTTTCGATTGTTCAAATTGAACCGCATGGATGAGGTAAAACTATCGGATCAGGAGTTTCCCCGAAGGCAGGTGCCAATGCCGGATTTAAGCGATGAAAAGATATTTCCCGGAGGGATAAAGGTCAAAGCATTATTTGAGAAAGACTGCAAATGGAGATTGGTTGAGGAATTTGGACCGAAATGTTTCAGTGTACAGCAGGATGGAAAACTTTTGTTTCACGCAGATTATACGGATAAGGAAAACCTGATTACATGGCTGCTGTCATTTAGGGACAAGGTAGAATTGTTGGAGCCGATGGACATACGGGAGGAGATTAAGGCCAGCATTGAATGTATGAAAAAGAAATATGAGTAACAGTTCAGCCCACGCCATTCGCAATCCCGCACTACGGGCTTCAAAATTGCTCATGAACAGGCGTTCTGCTCATAAGCAGTGTTGTATGCTCATTCATGCAAGCATGATTCGCCTACGAAACTGCTTATGGCTGAACTGTTACAAATATGAAGGTAAAATTGGGGCTATAAAAGGACAAAAAAGGAGAACTGATTTATGAGGTATACCTGGATTGACGAATATTTACTTAGTAAGGCGGGAGTGACAAAAGATCTCCAGAAGGACTGGAATTGGGTCCGTTATCAAATAGGTGGGAAAATGTTTGCAGCCGTTTGTTTGGGTGAGAATGGTGAGCCATATTATATTACGCTGAAACTTGAACCGGCGGAAGGTGACTTTTTGCGTCAACAGTACGAGGACATTATTCCCGGATATTATATGAATAAAACCCATTGGAATTCGGTAAAGCCAGATGGTGAAGTGCCAGATGATTTATTGAAGGACTTATTGGATAAATCGTATCAACTGGTGCTTGGCGGATTTAGTAAAAAGAAGCAGAGGGAACTATTAGAAGTAGTTCAACCGGTAAATATAATAAGCTGTTGTGGCACAGATTGCTCCAAGTGCAGATGCTTCGGAAATATGTGCAGGGGATGTAATGCAAGTCTTGGACAGGTATTTCATGCACCGGATGGTCATGCGTGTCCAATATATGAATGTGCGGTAAATCAAAAGGCTATGAAAGGATGTGGAGAGTGCGAGCATATTCCTTGTGAGATATGGAGAAAAACAAAGGATCCTGCTTTTACTGAGGAGGAATTTGAACGCAATATACAGGAGCGAGTGGACAGATTAAAGAAAGGATGAAAAAAGATGGCATTTGATTATAAAAAAGAGTACAAGGAATTTTATATGCCAAAGAATAAACCGGAAATTGTAAAAATCCCTCCCATGAATTATGTTGCAGTTCGTGGAAAGGGAAATCCGAATGTAGAAGGTGGGGACTATCAGCAGGCAATAAGCATTTTATATGCAGTTGCTTATACCTTAAAAATGAGTTATAAGACAGATTATAAAATAGAAGGATTTTTTGAATATGTAGTACCACCTCTGGAAGGCTTCTGGTGGCAGGAGGAGCAGCATCCGGCGGATGGTGAGGTGCGAGCCGGCCGAGCTGGCAGGCGAGAAAATATCAAAGGAATTGATGATAGCAACAAAGATACGTTTCATTGGATTTCTGTGATACGTTTGCCTGACTTTATAACCGAAAAAGATTTTGCATGGGCGGTACAAACAGCAACCAAGAAGAAAAAGATAGATTGTTCATCGGCAGAGTTTTTAACGATTGATGAAGGGCTTTGCGTCCAGATTATGCATCAAGGTTCATTTGATTCGGAACCTGCAACAATAGCTTTCATGGAGGCGTTCCTTAAGGAGCAGGGCTATGAGAATGATATAAATAAACAGCGTTTACACCATGAGATTTATATGTCTGATGCAAGGAAGGTTGCTCCTGAAAAATGGAGAACTGTAATCAGACATCCCATCAGGAAAGTATAGAGGCAAATTGCGTTGAGTGAGATTAGAGGATGGAACTAATTGAACACAACCCAGACCAGTCAGGATATTGATTTTGTTCCTTAAATGGAGTATGATATTGCTAGGCTTTCAAGCCGTATAAATGATGAAAACTTGTTGGATGCGATGATGTGTATCAACAAATCGGGATTGCGAGATGAAAAAGTAATGAGAAAAGTAATTGGCGTTATGCCGCTTTATGACGATGAAAAAGAAAGCTACTGGATGTTGCCGGGATATATGAAAATGATGGAGGCGGAAAATGCGATACCTTTGATGCTTCCCCTTACGTCTAACGAAGAGGAGTTAGAGTATTTTCTTGAGATATGCGGTGGATTCCTGCTGACCGGCGGACATGATGTGTCGCCGTCCGTTTATCATGCCGAAAGAAAACCGTGGTGCGGTTCATGTTGTGGCTTACGCGATGAAATGGAGCGATATATCTTAAAGAATGCTGTAGAGATGGATAAACCTGTTTTAGGTATTTGCCGGGGTATTCAGTTTATGAATGCCTGCTATGGCGGGACTTTATACCAAGATTTGGCAATAGAACATACCAGTTGTATCGACCATCATATGAAACCGCCCTATAACAGGGTTGCACATCAAGTCACGATACAAAAGGACACGCCGCTCTATCATATTTTGGGCAAGGAACAAATGGGAGTAAACAGTTATCATCACCAAGCAATCAGAGACTTGGCTCCCGTTTTTCAAAAGATGGCATTTTCAGAAGATGGATTAATTGAAAGTATATATATGCCGTCTCATACGTTTGTAGTGGGCGTTCAATGGCACCCTGAATTTTCTTATGATGTTGATGAAAATAGCAGAAAGCTGATAAATGCCTTCGTAAATTCAATTTGACAATTTCCATCTGTTGATAAGGAACCTTGAGGGCGAGAGAAATAAGGTGGACGGGGTAGACATGAGATACCTTGTAACCTTTGAAGAGGCAGAAAAATAGGGCTGTTTCCCCGGCGCGTGGGTGTCCTGCCTTTCTCATTACCAAAACAGCAGAAGAGTCTTTCGGGCAGTCAAACACTCCCTATCTTCTCCTACGTCGGAGAGGAGGAGCGTTTGACTGCTTTGTATTTTTATAAATCACAACGTGTCTACCTTACCAGTCTTTTTACGTCTTCCACTATTGTCAGAATCTTGGATTTCCTCATGGTAGAAATAAGCTGCAATGGCAGGATGCCCCTGTGGAACCGTCCATCGAATTTTGGGCAAATCAGGATATTCGCACCGAAGCCGCTGGAAGCAATGGACTGAATATAAACATAAGTGATCAAAGTTGTTCCCGTACTGAGCATCCCGTAAACAGACAGTGCCGCCTTCCTACAGAACAAATCTCTTTCTCACCCAAGAACAAAAAAAATAAAGTTCAATTTTACAGGGCAGTATGGTATAATAACGAAGAAAAGTGCCGCTGGTACTTGCGGAGAGCGGCATTTGACGGGTATCGTTATCAAGATGGCATCCTGTCGTCAGGCATGATACTGCCGAACGGCATAGAGAGCCACGCGATATCATGTCGCCATTTATACTTTGAGAGATAGGATCAGGCGGAAAGGATAGTTTCATTTATGGAAGAAAAAACGACAATAGAAATCACAAATGATAGATTAGAGCAGGTGATTAAGGAATATTTAGCAGATCGCACCAAGGAGAAGCTGACAGAGACGCTTAATCTGCTACGGCCGACGGTGCTGTTAGTGCCGGCAATGTTAAAGGCTCCAAATCAGCCGGTGCCCTGTTTTTTAAGAACAAATCAGGAGGAGCAGTTTTTGGCAGTTTACACATCCAAAGAGCAGATTCCGGAAGAGCCCAAAAGCCAGGCGATTTTGCGGATGCCGTTTCCGGCGTGCAACAATCTGGTAGTTCAGCCCGATTTAAAGCTGTCGGGCATGGTAATCAATCCTTTTTCCGACAATTTGGTGCTAAAGAAAGAGCTTGTCCAAAAGCTCCATGAGGCGGATCAGAGAGCAGGGCAGATGAAAAAAGTCAAGATGACTCCTGCACAGTACCATGTATTTGTGAAGGGACAGGTAGAATTTCATATTTGGCCGAAACGCCTGTTTGCCGAGAAAGAAGTGTTTGTCGAAAAAATCTGCACCGAGAAAGAAGCGTTTATCAACCAGATGTTTGCAGAGGCGTACAAGGAGCCGAAGCTATACCCTTATTCAGAGAAAGATTATTCCGTCATGGCGTTGGACATAGCGGAAGATTTGACCTTGATTCGTATCGACCTGCCGGAAAAAGATATGGCGGAATCCCTTTGCTACCGCGTCTACATGACGTTTAACCCTATGACGAAAACGGCAAAATATTACACGGTAGAGATGAGCGGCCAAAAAGACATCCGCATACTGGGAGAGGTTTTGGAGGATGGCAGACATTTAAGCTACGGGGAGACGCCGGTGGAAGGGGCTGAACTTCAAAGAATCATGGATTTATCCAGAGGGGAAGGAGAAAGCCCCACGAGCTAGTGCGTGGGAATTGGGTTCCCCTTCTTTTGGACAATCGGAAACCGCAAAGCGTGTTTTGGATTTTTATGGATGAAAAATAATATCAGCGTATTGTCCCTGCACAGCCTTTCGCAAGTCGTCGGGGTTTAGGGCGATCGAGGTTCCGAGTCGCCCGCCGCTGATGTAGATTTTGTCATAGGAGGCGGCGGAACTATGGATGACCGTGGGGAACTGTTTTTTCATGCCCAAAGGAGAGCAGCCGCCGCGGACGTATCCGGTAATGGCAGTGATATCTTTTACATGGATCATTTCCACGGATTTCTCCGACACGGTCTTTGCAGCGGCCTTTAAGTCCACTTCTTCTGCGATGGGCACGACAAAAACATAGAATTGTCTGCTTTTTCCCTGCATGACCAGTGTCTTAAAGGACTGCTCGACTGGAGCGCCGGTCTTTTCGGCAGTGTGCATCCCGTCGATGAACGTATCGCATTCGTACTGGATGATTTCATAAGGTATTTTGCTGCGGTCTAAAATGCGCATGGCATTTGTTTTCAGTTCTTTTCCCATATATCGTTCCTCCCATAAGAAAGTGCGCCGGTCAAGGTGCGATACAAACAGTTTACGCACAGAAGCGGGAAATGTCAAGGAGGGAGGATGGAAGGACGGAAAGGCGTTTTTGGCGGGGAAGAGCAGGGGATTTGCGGCAAACGGGAGAATCCCACCAAAATAAAAATTGAAATGACAGAATAAAAAGATACGGAATAAAAAATAACAGAATGACAAAACGAGGTGGCGTATGAAAGAATTTTTTAAAAGAGTGAAGGCTGGGATTGTGATAGGGGCCTTACTATGTGTGGCGCTTGGGGTGGTACTGCTGATTTGGCCGAAAGAAACGATTGATATGTTTTGCAAGGCTCTGGCAGTCGTGTTAGTGGTCATGGGAATTGTAAACTTAGCGACCTACTTTATAGATCGGGCGGAGCGGGTATTTTCCGGAATTTTAGGCCTCATTGTGCTTTTGGTAGGCGTCTGGATTTTTATCAAGCCGGAACGGGTGGAAGGCATCATTCCCATTGTCATTGGGGCAATCCTCGCCATTCACGGAATCCAGGACATTAAACTTGCCATTGAGACAAAAAGGAACGGCTATGAGAACTGGTGGGCCATCCTGCTGGTTGCGGCTGTCAGCTTGGCATTGGGCGGCGCCTGCATCGTCAACGCCATCGGACTGATTGTTTTAGCGATGCAGTTTATAGGAGTTGCCCTGATTTATGACGGCATTTCGGATTTGTGGGTAGTGGCAAAAGTGCTGCAGGCGGCAAAGGCGATGAGCCAGGAGGCGGAGGCGTTGGACGTGGAGTATAGAGAGGTGGACGAAGAGACGCAGAAATAAGCCCTTTCTTTATAAAGGGCCATTCTTTATACCGTAATCAATCCCTTGTGGATCAATTCGACAAATTTATCCGCCATTACCGGGTCGAATTGCGTCCCTTTGTTTTTTTGGAGCTCGCTTACCGCATAGGAGACAGACAGAGCCTGCTTATAAACGCGTCTGGCAGTCATGGCGTCGAAACAGTCGGCGACGGTCAAAATGCGCGCCAGATAAGGGATGTTTTCGCCGGATAGGCCCTTAGGATAGCCGCTTCCGTCATAACGCTCATGGTGGCCTAATACGGCTGGGATCACATAATCCATATCCGGAAGGTGGCGGATCATCTTAGTGGAATTTTCCACATGGGTTTTCATGATGTCATATTCTTCCGGGGTGAGATGGGTGCGCTTTTTTAAGATATGCTCCGGAATGCTGATTTTTCCAATGTCGTGCAGCAGTGCCGCGTAGCGGAGAATCTCAATGGAGTTTTGGCTTGCGCCCAAAGCTTTTCCCAGGATGACGGCATATTTTGACACATTCATAGAATGGATGAACGTAAAGTTATCTTTGGCGTCAATGGCGGCGGCAAGAGCGTACACCGTAGGAGCGACTCTGTCGTAAGCGGCGTGGATGCTGACGTTTTCAGGCGGCGTCTTAATGCCGCTGTGATAAACGGTCTGGATTCCCTTTCCCTGCCGCTTGCTGTAGGAAACAGACTGCATGGCGTCCTGAATGAGTGCCATGGCGTTGGTGGACAGTTTTGGGTAAGCGGAAATACCGCAGGAGAGGGTGATGCTCCAGACGGTGTCGGCGGTATTTTCGGCAGTGATCCTTTCGGTGATTCGGCGGGCGAGGGAAGCGGCAGCGTCCGTGTCGCAGCCGTCCGTCAGGATGAGAAATTCATCCGAACCAT
>CANQUZ010000107.1 GCA_947627165.1 uncultured Roseburia sp. | reverse complement strand
GCTCATAAGCAGTCTCGTATGCTCATTCATGCAAGCATGATTCGCCTACGAGACTGCTTATGGCTGAACTGTTACCAGCAGTTATGCGGCGGGAGCCGAAGAAAAAGCCACGGCGCATGAAGCGCAGCGGCTTTTTCATCAATATGCTTTCCCTTTAAGCACGTTTCTTCCATTTTTCAAATTCTGCATCGGTGCATTTTACATAATGGCTGCCGGATACGAAATGACTGGTTCCTTTATTGTAGTCAAGCCCTGACGTCTTATAATCATAGCTCTCGGCAATGCGGTTTTTCTCAACTAACGGATTTGGCACCGGAATTGCCGAAAGGAGGCTTCGCGTGTAAGGATGCACCGGATTCTCAAAAATTTCTTCGGTGGTTCCCGTTTCTAGGAGATGGCCCAAATGCAGCACACCGATTCTGTCCGAAATATATTTCACCATGGAAAGGTCATGCGCAATAAAAAGATACGCGGTTCCCGTTTCCTGCTGTATATCTTTCATTAGGTTTACCACCTGTGCCTGTATCGAAACATCCAGCGCTGAAATGCACTCGTCCGCTATGATGAGCTTCGGATTCATAATAAGGGCTCTGGCTATGCCCACGCGCTGACGCTGGCCGCCGGAAAACTGATGGGGATAGCGGCTTGCGTGTTCTGGCGCAAGACCTACCTTTACCAGAATTTCCCGAATCAAATTGTCACGTTCCATGCGGCTGCTGTACTTATGGTGAATATCCAGACCTTCCCCTATGATGTCTCCCACCTTCTTTCGCGGATTCAAAGACGCCATAGGATCCTGAAAGATCATCTGCATCTGCGTGTGAAGCTTCTTTTTGCCGTCTTTTCCCAGCCTGCCGCTTATGTCCATATCGTCGAATGTTATCTTGCCTGAAGTCGGGTTATACAGACGGATGATGCTCCTGCCGATGGTAGATTTCCCGGAGCCGGATTCTCCAACCAGTCCGTAGGTTTCTCCCGGATATATTTTAAAACTGACGCCCTCTACCGCACGTACCGTAAAATTGCCGCTGGCTTTAAAATATTGTCTTAAATCCTCTACCACAAGAAGGGGCTTTTCATTTTCTTTCTCGTTATTCCTCATGGACCTTCGCCTCCTTTTTCATTCGCGCAATGCGGGCGGAAAGCTCCGCGGGCATCTCTGCCTTAGGCGCCCTTTCATCTAAGAGCCAGGTCGCCGCAAAGTGCGTCTCCGTAATCTGAAACATCGGCGGCTCTGCCTTATCGTCAATCGCAAGCGCAAAGCAGTTGCGCGGCGCAAACGCATCCCCTTCCTTTTCCTTCAAGAGATTTGGAGGCGACCCCGGAATAGTATACAGCCTTTCATCCTCCGTTTCGAGGTCAGGCATAGCGGATAAAAGCCCCCAGGTGTACGGATGTCTCGGATCATAAAAAATTTCGTTGATAGTGCCTTTTTCAACGATTTTTCCGGCATACATGACATTTACATAATCCGCCACCTTGGCTACGACGCCTAAGTCATGGGTGATATAAATCACCGAAATGCCGCGTTCTTTCTGCACACGCTTTATCAGTTCAATGATCTTTGCCTGAATGGTAACGTCGAGTGCAGTGGTAGGCTCGTCGCAAATCAAAAGATCCGGATTGCAGGCAAGCGCAATGGCAATTACCACACGCTGGCGCATACCGCCGGAAAGCTGATGCGGGTAATGCTTCATGCGCTTCTCCGCATCCTCAATCCCGACTTCCTCTAACAGCCCCACCGCGCGTTTCCACGCCTCTTTTTTGGGCGTCTTAAAATGCCATATCATCCCTTCCATAATCTGTTTTCCGATTGTCATCGTCGGATCAAGACTGGTCATCGGATCCTGAAAAACCATGGCAATCCTCTTACCATTAATATGATTTCTGATCCATCTCTTATCTTTGGTAAGGATATCCACAGTCTCCGGAGTCCCATCTTCATGGTGATAGGAAAATTCAATGCTTCCCTGATTCACAACCGCATTGGAAGCTAAGATTCCCATTGCCGCTTTCATCGTGACCGATTTGCCGGAGCCTGACTCGCCCACAATCGCCACGGTCTCCCCTTTATACAAATCAATGTTGACTCCGCGGATTGCGTGCACGTTTCCCGCAGCCGCCTGAAAGGAAATGTCCAAGTCACGTATTTTTAAAATCTGTTCTTTCTCTTTTGCCATAACTCTCTCCTCACTACATCTCCTTAAACTTCGGGTCTAATGCTTCACGCAGCCCGTCCGCCGCAAGATTGAAGCTGAGCATCAGCAGCGCCATAACAACGATGGGAGGTATGATCTGATAGGGATGCGTCGTAAAGCTGTTAAATCCCTCAGAAATCAAAGATCCGAGCGAACACTGCGGCACAGGTATCCCAAGACCTACAAAACTTAAGAAAGCTTCGGTAAAAATCGCCGTCGGGATCGAAAACATTACCTGCGTGATAATCGGTCCTATAATATTGGGAAGCACTTCCTTGAATATAATAAAAAAGCTTCCTGCCCCCAAAGTCCTTGAGGCCAATACAAATTCCTGATCTTTTAATTTCAACATCTCGGCGCGGGCAATCCTGCTCATGCCGACCCATTCGGTCAGCATAAGGGCAAATATAATCGTCAGCATCCCCGGCTCTAATACCAAAAGGAGCAGCGTCACGATTACAAGCCTGGGGATTCCATTTGCAATTTCAAGGATACGCTGCATCACCATATCCGTCTTTCCGCCAAAAAATCCTGAAATCAGTCCATAACTCATACCAATAATCATATCGATCAATGCCGCCGCCACCGCAATGATCAGCGACACACGCGCTCCGGACCAGGTACGTGTCCAGATATCGCGCCCGAAATTGTCGCTTCCGAACCAATAATAAAGATCTGGGAATCCCTTATCCTCATAATAATTTATTTTCATGCTGCCCGTCGTCGTTTTCAGGTTCTCACTTCCGTCAAAGATGCCGAAACGCTCAAGAACCGCAATGCGGGGCGCAAAATTTTTCTGTTCCAAATATTGCGTGGAGTAACTAAACTCGTTCATCTGCGGACCTATGATCGCAAAAATGGTAATCACCACGATAAGCACCAGTCCAATCACGGCACTTGCCTTTTTAAAATAGCGCACAAATACATCTTTCCAGAAACCCTGCGAAGCGAAATTCTCATCAATGCCTAGTTCCTTTGCATTATCTTTCCACTGAAAATCTGCATCCACCGGAGTATAGGAGGCTGTTTTATTTACTGCTGCCGCAGCATTTTTTTCTGACATATCAATCCCCTCCTTTCCCTGCTAAACGGATACGCGGGTCGATGATCCCATAGAGGATGTCAACCACCAGCATGATAATGATGTACATCGCTGAATAGATAAAACTCAGCGATATCACAACGTTGTAATCATTCGACTGTATGGCATTTACAAGCAGGCTTCCCACTCCCGGAATCGCAAAAATTTTCTCCACGACCAAAGACCCTGTCATCAAATCTACGATCAGCGGCGCTAAGACCGTAATAATCGGAATCAACGCATTTCTCAGCGCGTGCCTGAAAATTAACGCAAAACCGGAGATTCCTTTGCTTTCTGCCAGCAGCATATAATCGCTTCCCAGCACCTCAAGCATCTCGCTCCGTGTAAAGCGGGCAATCGATGCCATCGTAAACATTGACAGGGATATACTTGGCAGCACGCTCGATTTAAAAATATCATTTGGGGAAAAAAGCATAGGAAACCATCCCAGCTTAAAGCCAAAATTATAACTTAAAGCCAGCGCGAATACATAGGATGGCACAGATACGCCGATTACGGAAATAACAGTCGCCAGCGAATCCCATATCGTATTATGCTTAAGCGCCGCAATCAGCCCTAAGAGAAGTCCCAGCACAGCCCCAATCAGCACTGCATAGAATCCTATGCTGATGGAAATAGGCAGACGGGTCTGAATGAGCTGTGAAATCGGCGTATTCTTAGAAATATTATAGCTCACGCCCAAATCTCCCCGGAACATATTTCCAACATATTTTATAAATTGTACGGTTACAGGCTGATCCAGACCATACTTGGTATAGAGGGCCGCACGTTGGTCTTCATTCAGCTTTTCATCATTAAATGGGGAACCCGGCATCAGCTGCATAAGTATAAATAAAACCAGCAATATGGCAAGCAGCGTAAACAGCGCGGTAATAACCCTTTTTAGCGTATATTTCGCCACACTCGTATCTCCTTCGTTCATTTTTATACTAAAAACCGCACAAAAGTAAAACACTTTCGTGCGGTTTTCCGGCAAACATTGTTACTCTGTCTTTACGGCATTCTTATACACACGATTCAAAGCGACCGGATGAAATTCAATTCCCGTTACCTTTGAAGAAAGCATTTCTGCGTTACATTGTGTATAAAGCGGAAAGATTACTGCATCGTCCATCACAAGTTTCTCTGCGTCATAGAGTCTTGCCCAGCGCCCCTTAGCATCTGTGCAGAGATCTCCCGTAGTACATTCGTCGATAATCGCATCATACTCTGCATTGCTCCACAGACCATAGTTGTTTGAATTGTCTGTAATCCACATTCCAAGATAAGTCATCGGATCTGCATAGTCGGGGCCCCAGCGTGTAAGACCGAGCTGGAAGTTGCCGTTTTGCATATCCTCCACTCTCTGTTTCTTAGGCTCCACAACCAGATTTACTGTAAGGCCTGGAAGAGTCGTCTCCCACTGCTCCTTAAGTACCTGAGCAACTTTCTGAGGTGCGTCATCAGCGTCTACGACCATATCTAAGGTAAGCTCTGCAATGCCAAGCTCTGCAAGTCCTGCATTCCAGTACTCGGCCGCTTTGGCTGCATCATAAGCGCAGACATCGGAATATCTGCTCTGATCCGCCGAATAATCGGAACCGTCAGGGCCTGCGGCAAACTGCATCGGAACTGCTGTGTAAGTAGGCAGGGAACCGTCTTTTAAGACATCGCCTGTGATAGCCTCACGGTTGATAGCCATCGTGAACGCCAGACGGACATTTAAGTTTGCAAGTTCCGGCACTGCGGCAATATTCGGGCTGACATACCATAAATAACCCGCGCCGATGGTTTTAAACTCGGGATCATCCTTCACCTGATCCACCTGCTCTCCATTTACCAGAGTGGTATCGAGAGCGCCTGTCTGATAGCTCATAAGAGCCTGCTGTGAATCCTGAATTACCTGATAGTTCAGACCGGCTAACTTAACATTGTCTGCATTATAATAATCTTCATTCTTCGTCAAATGGAACGTTGTGGCTGCCGGCTCATAGGCATCCAGAAGGAAAGCTCCGTTTGATAATGTCGTCTCCGGGCTTGTTGCAAACGTATCCGCGCATGAATTAAAAAACGCTTCATTTACCGGATAGAATGTCGGGAAATACATCAAAGATAAGAAGTAGCTGACCGGAACATTCAGCTCAACCTGAAGGGTAGAATCATCTAAAGCCGTAACTCCCAGTTCGCTCTTGTCCTTTTCTCCTGCGATGATCTCAGCGGCATTTTTAATCTGTCCGATGTCGCTAAGCATATACGCATACTCAGATGCCACTGCCGGATCGACTGCCCTCTGCCATGCAAATACGAAATCGGCTGCGGTTACAGGCGTTCCATTGCTCCATACGGCGTCCTCACGGATATGGAAGGTATAGGTAAGACCGTCCTCCGATACTTCATAACGCTCTGCGACTGCCTCTACTGCCTGTCCGTCTGCATCCATCTGCATAAGCCCATCCGTATAGTCTGCGATAACCTCAAAGGATGTCCCATCCGTTGCCAGCTGCGGGTCTAAAGACTCAACAGGCGTTTCCAGCATAATGTTCAAATCAGAACTGCTTGCTGTCCCTGAAACATCCGATCCGTCCGCCTGTGCAGAGTCTCCTGCGGAAGTTCCCGTATTGACTGCGTTTCCATCACTGCTGCCACAGCCTGTCATGCCAAGCAGCATGGCAGAAGCCATTAGAAGCGCAACTACTGCTTTTGCTCTTTTCATAACTTTTCCTCCTCTAAATTACATATAATTCCTATAGGTTTACTATATATTATATGAAATCAGATGAAAAGTCAAGAAATTTCTAAAAGCCATGATGAAAATGAGACAATATCAATCCTCCACTAAGTTCAGAAAATACTCATGAATTGCCAGATTATCCGTCAGTTCCGGGTGAAAAGCGGTAACTAACATTTTATCCTGTCTGGCTGCCACGATATGCCCGTCTACCTCGGCCAATACCTTTGCTTTGGAGCCTGCTGACTGTATATAGGGGGCGCGGATAAACGTCATTGGTATCATGCCCAAATCATCAAACTCCGCTTCGGCATGGAAACTCCCCAGCTGGCGGCCATAGGCATTGCGCTTGGCAGAAATGTCCATGATTCCAAAACAGGGAACGCCTCCCTCCACCTTTTCTGCCAATAAAATCAAACCCGCGCAGGTGCCGAAAACAGGCAGGCCGTTTTTGATTTTTTCTGCCAGAGGCTCCAAAAGATCCAGATCCCGCAGCAGCTTGCTTATGGCGGTACTCTCTCCGCCCGGAAGGATTAAGGCGTCAAACGCTCTCTCCAGATCCTTCCTTTGGCGGATTTCAAAATGCTCTGTTTCCAGGCGGTCCAGCATAGCCCCGTGTTCTGCGAACGCTCCCTGGAGAGCTAATATCCCAACGTTCATCACTTTCCCCTCTCCGCCATGAGCAGGGCAATCTCATTTTCGTTAATGCCCACCATAGCTTCCCCCAGCCCGGCAGACAATTCGGCGATTAGTTTTGCATCATGGTAATTTGCCACAGCTTTCACAATAGCGGCGGCGCGTTTCACCGGGTCGCCCGATTTGAAAATGCCAGAACCCACAAATACTCCCTCTGCTCCAAGCTGCATCATCAGAGCAGCGTCAGCCGGCGTGGCAACCCCTCCAGCCGCGAAGTTGACCACCGGAAGACGGCCCTGCTCAAAAACATAGCGGAGCAAATCCAGAGGGACACCAAGCTGCTTGGCTGCCTCAAAGAGTTCCTCTTCCCGCAGATTCTGAATCCGGCGTATTTCCGCGTTCATAGCCCGCATATGCCGCACCGCCTGGACAACATCGCCGGTGCCCGGCTCCCCCTTTGTCCGGATCATA
>CANQUZ010000106.1 GCA_947627165.1 uncultured Roseburia sp. | reverse complement strand
TGCTTATGGCTGAACTGTTACGATCAAAATGAGATTTAGGACAGATTGCTGTTACGTATGGTTTCCAAACGGTTAGGAATTTTTTCCGGCGTCTAAGATTTCACGGTATTTTAAAATCAGCTCCACACAGCCGTCAACTCCGAGCTTCCCGGAGTCTAAAGTCATATGGTAACTGCCGGAATCTCCCCAGCGCTTACTGGTATAGTAATTATAATAGCTGGCGCGCTGCTTATCTTTCTTCTGGATGATATCCTTCGCCTTATTTTCGGTGAGGTTCATGCGTTGGCTTACTCTTTTTATGCGCGTTTCCAGGTCAGCATGAATAAAAATATTGATGCAGTCCGGATTTTCCGACAACGCATAATCGGCACACCTGCCGACAATCACACAGCTTTCTGCAGCCGCTATTTTTTTTATGGTTTCAAACTGCGCTAAAAACACTTTATGGTTGAGCGGCATATCCAAAAACGGCGATGTCGTATAGCCGCCCACAGAATAGGTATCCATGACCAGAGAATACAAAAAACTGTTGGTTGGCTTTTCATCGTGGTTTTCAAAAATCTCTTCGCAGAAACCGCTCTCCTTTGCCGCGTGCTGCAATAATTCCCTATCGTATAGCTGAATGCCCAGGCGCTGCGCAAGCTTTTCTCCTATTTCCTTTCCACCGCTTCCAAACTCTCGTCCGATTGTGTAAATTTTGTTCCCCATAATCATGCACCGTTCCCTTTCACAATTAGATTTTTAGCCTTCCTGATGCCAGGAACTCTCTTTTCCTTACTAGCTATAATATCATTATAATATATTTTCGCGAAAAACGAAAGAATTAATTAAAATTTAGCGCAAATCCTGTAGTATTTTGACAAAATATTCCGGCAGAGGCGCGGAAATCTCCAGATATGCCTTGCTCCGCGGATGAATAAAACCAATGGTCATGGCATGGAGAGTCTGCCCCTGTAGCTTGTAAGGGCTTTTTCCACTGGAATAAAGGGAATCGCCCAACAGGGGATGCCCAATGCTTGCCATATGCACCCGAATCTGGTGGGTTCGCCCCGTCTCCAATCGAAACTCCATGTAAGTGTAAGAGTTCAGACGCTCCAATACTTTATAATGTGTGACGGCTTCCTTGCCGTTTTTTTCGTTGACCGCCATTTTCTTCCGCTCCGTAGGGTGGCGTCCGATGGGAGCGCGGATCACACCCTCGTCTTCCTTCACCGCCCCGCAGACGATTCCCCTGTATCTGCGGTTGACGCTGTGTTCCTTCATCTGCTCTGCAATAAAGAGATGGCTCTCGTCATTTTTGCAGACAATCAGGGAACCTGTGGTGTCCATATCAATGCGGTGAACGATGCCGGGGCGGATTTCGCCATTTATGCCGGAAAGGCCGTCTTTGCAGTGATACATGACGGCATTGACCAGCGTGCCGCTGTAATGGCCGGCAGAGGGATGCACGACCATCCCCTTCGGTTTATTGACGATCAGCAGATCTTCATCTTCGTACAGGATATCCAATGGGATGTCCTCCGGCAAAATCGGAGTTTCCACGGCATCCGGGATCCGGACGCTGACGAAATCCTCCGCTTTCAGACGGTAATTTGCCTTCCGTACCGAATCATTTACAAAAACCTGCCCGTCCTTGATTAATTTTTGGAGGAAAGAACGGGATTGAGGCGTCCGTCCCGCCTGCGACGCCGCCTCATCAAAAATCATGCTTAAATATTTGTCTAACCGCTCTCCCTCATGTTCTGCCGCTACTTCAAATGTTTCCACGATTAACACTCCTTCTTTTTCGGGGAAAACACCCTCTCCCACTCTTCATCCGTATAGTGGAACACCCCTACTACAATTAGCAGGAGAGCTCCCGTCACCACATAGATATCCGCTACGTTAAAGACCGGAAAATCTATCAGGGAAAAATAAAAGAAGTCCACGACATAGTCCTGCCTTACCCTGTCGATGAAATTGCCGGCGGCGCCAGAAAAAAAGAGGATTGCAATCAGGTGAAACAAGAAATATTTGCGTTCCGCAGGTATCTTTTTTAAATAAAAATATACCAACACCAGAAGGGATGCAACGGTAAATGTCACCAAAAGCCATTTTTGGTTCTGCAGGATACCAAAAGCGGCTCCCCGGTTCTCCAAATACCTTAGTTCAAAGACGCCCTTCCATAGCACAAACGGTTTTTTCCATTTTAAGCCTGTCAGCGCCCAATATTTTGTCAGCTGATCAAACAAAATAAAAACCAGGGAGACTGCCGCCCCAATCATGCCTTTCTTGAAAGTTTGATACTGTTTTGGCTGTTCCTTATCCATATAACGCTCCTCATGTTATTGTTCCGCAGATAAAATTCACGTTTCCTGCGGCTGCCTGCAAACGCAGGAAATGGCATCTAAAATCTGTTCCTCCGACAAATCCCTGTCGATATAGGCATCTCCGATTTCCTTTAGCAAAATAAATTTAACCCGGCTTCCTTCCATTTTTTTGTCTGACTTTGTGGCCGCTAAGACTGCAGCCGGATCGTAGCCGGAAACCTCTGTTGGGAGGTGGAAGCGGACAAGCGTCTCTTTCACCATCCTAAACTCCTCGCTGCTGATGTTCCCTAACTGCATGGAGAGGTAGGATGCCGCCACCATGCCAAGCCCGACGCATTCCCCATGGAACAGATTAAAATCCGACAGCGTCTCAATCGCATGGCCGATGGTATGCCCGAAGTTTAAGAGGGCGCGTTCCCCTTTTTCCCTGGGATCCCTCTCCACCACTTCCCGCTTAATGTTGCAGCTGCGGAAAATCATTTCTTCCAGGGCTTCCATCTGCAGATTTTGAAGTTCTGCCTCATGCTCTTTGATCCAGAAAAAGAACGCCCTGTCCTTGATCAGACCATGCTTTAGCACTTCTCCCATGCCGGATACCAGCTGCTGGCGGGGCAGCGTGGACAGGGTGGAAAGATTCATATACACCAATTTGGGCTGATAAAACGCCCCCACCATATTTTTATACTGCATAAAATCTACGCCGGTTTTTCCGCCAATGCTGCTGTCTACCTGGGAAAGCAAGGTGGTGGGCACCTGAATAAAATCAATCCCCCTAAGGTAGGTTGCGGCAGTAAAGCCGGTCAAATCGCCTACCACACCGCCGCCCAGGGCAATCAGCAGATCCTTCCGGTCAAAATGATTCCGGATTAACGTTTCATATAACCTGTTTACCGTATCCAGGTTTTTATGTTCCTCCCCCGCTTCAAACGTATGTATCAACAGATGGGGATATTCGGATTTCAGCGCGTTTGCCGCCTCTTCCGCGTAGAGGGGGCCGACGTTGGAATCGGTCACAATACAAATCTTCCGTTCGGGAGAAGAACCGATTTTTTTTAGTTCGCCGATGAGATTTGCAAAGCTATCTGTGAATTGAATGTGGTATATAACCTTATTTCCGTAAGTGACTGCCAAGCTTCTTGCCATAATGACCTCCCTGTTTCAGCTGCCCGTAGTTTTGTCCAGCCTAAAAAATCCAAGATTAATTCTGATACAACTGATATCTGATTTTCAAACGCCCCTTGTTTGTGGAGCCGTAGTTTTCCTGATAGATAAAACGTCCAAATCCTCTGACGGAGACAATATCTTCTGCCTTGCAGCTGTAATTGGGGTTGACCATGCTCTTTCCATTGACAAACACCTTTTCCTGCCGCAGCAGCTCCAACGCCTGTTTTCTGGAAAGATGGCAGACACAGGCAAGGATGGCGTCCAGGCGGTTAGAGGTGATAATGCCGGTTTGCTCGATGAGATTCTGCCGCGTGGAAATCTCCTCACAGGAAACGGCGGAAAGTTTTATCAGGGTGTGGCGCACTTTCTGAAGATGCTCCATCAGATAGGGCGCCATACTCTCCTCGCACAGGATATAGGCGCAGCCCTCCCCCATAAGGATATCGCCGATTTTCCCCCGATCCACCCCAAGGCTGGTGATGGCGCCCAGGTAATCGCGATGCCCAAGGGATTCTGCAAATTTGGGGTGCGCCGGTTCTGCTTTTAACGCTGTAATCGGATAGGTCCAGGGGCAGTTTCCTTCCTGATCTTCATGAAAAGAAAGAGCCTCAGGGAAAAACGCAACCATCTGACGCTCTGCATAGGGAATGCCGCCAAAACATTGGCTGCGGCTTTCAAAAAGCCTTTGGCACTGGCGGTAAATATTCAGCTCATTTAAATTAAGGAAACCGCTGAATAACACGATTCCCTTTCGCTCTGCCTGCCTGGATAAATCCAACAATCTTTTTTTACAAAGTTCCTGCTCATTCATCATTAAAAATCTGTCTGGATGCCCTTGACATCAAAAGCATCAACGAAACTCAAATAATCTCCGGAAATATCTACACACGATGGCGTAATGACAAATATGTAGTTGGATATCTTCTGGAGCCTTCCATTTATCGCGTAGCAGGCTCCAGAGGTGAAGTCTATGATACGCTGCGCAATTTCTACGTCCAATCCCTCCAAGTTCAATACGACGGTCCGGTTATTCAAAAGAGTATCCGCAATCTCCCGCTCATCCTCCGTGGAGGTCGGCTTGATGACGCAGACTTCCATGCTGGTGCCGGAAGATTTTTTTGCCGAGCGGATCGGCGTCACTTTCGGAGAAGGCTTTTCCTCATCATGGGCTTCTTTTTTCTCCCTGCGGGAGGACGGCCTTGGCTTTACCGGCCCCTCATCCATATCATCATCATCATAATCGTAATCTTCATTGTAAAAGTCGTCATCGTCATCCGGACTCAAACGCATGACATCCAAAAATTTATCAAGAACTCCCATGTTCTCACTCCTGTTTATAATTTCTTTGCCCGAAAATGCCTGTTCCAACGCGCACGATGGTGGCACCTTCCTCAATAGCGACCATATAATCCCCTGTCATACCCATAGACAGAATTTCCATAGATACATTATCTATATTTTTATTTGTTATGTCAACAGATAATTGCTTTATTTTTTTAAAATACTGTCGATTCTCCTCAGGATCTTCTACATAGGGCGCGATTGTCATCAGTCCTTTGATGCGGATATTCTCTAACAGCGCGATATCTTCGATTAATAGTATGGCGTCCTCCCTGGAAATGCCGAATTTTGACTCTTCTCCGGCAATGTTGACTTCCACCAGAATGGGAACGACGATATGTTTCTTTTTTGCCTGGATATTGATTTCTTCCGCCAGGCGATAGGTGTCCACAGAGTGGATCAAATCCACTTTCCCGATGATGGATTTTACCTTATTGCGCTGCAAATGCCCAATCATATGCCAGTGGATGTCGTCCGGGAGCTGTTCGATCTTGCTGCAGAGCTCCTGCACTTTATTTTCTCCGAAATGGCGGATTTTTTCATCATAGGCTTCCTGCAGCATGGAAACCGGCTTCGTCTTGCTGACGGCGACTAGCGTCACTTCGCTGCGGTCCCTTCCTGCCTTTTGGCACGCTTTTGCAATATTCTCTTCTACCTGCATCAAATTTTCTCTTAACATAAGGTTCCTCCCGGCCTGTGCCTTGCGGCAGTGGCTTCTGTTTTTATTTTATTAACTCATTTTCATTGACTTTGGTGCTGTCAAGGGCAATATGGTCATACAGGGAAATGCCATAGGTTGTCCCGGTCTTTACAATGGTATATTCCTTGCCCTGATAGAGGATATCAATCTGCTTAAAGACGGCGTATCCCTTATTGATATTATAAACGCCTTTCAGGTTGGCAGTGTCTGTCCCGACGATATAGGTGTCGTTGGAATCGGACTTGACCAGACGTTCACCGGCGGATACTTTTTCGCTGTCAATATAGTAATAGTCATCCGTCTCATAGTAAATGGAAGGCGTAACAAACTCCGTCGCTTTCGCTCCCCCGCTGTCGAGACGCTCCACTAACAAGCCCTCGGAGGAAGAATCGCCGCCTTTTACAAAATACGCAATGGGGATGGTATAAAACTCTTTTTCTGTGATGGAAGAATTTGGTATTTTCAGTCCGGTCTCCTCCGATAACAGCAGGTCTATCTCCAAAAACCTGTCTTTGGCGTAGCGCACCATGGAATTGCGCAAGGTCAAAATGAGGTATTCCGTTCCCCCTCGCTGTTCCACCGTATAGGTGGCATAGGCTTCTTTCTCGTCTTTGACAAAACGGATTTTCATGGTGTCGTCGTCCGCCAATGCGGCGGCTGTCTCTTTGCTGATGGGAATCACAATGTTCCACTGCTCGCTGTTGATGAGTTTATAAAGCGGCTCCCCGGCAGTTACGGTACTGTTTTTGCTTAGATTCGTCCTGACGTACGCCGTTTCGTCAAACATACCGCCGCTGAAATTTTCCACGGTTACATTTTCGTAGCCGTCAGTGCTATAGACGAGAATGCCGGGAACGTCAGAATAGATCGGATGAAAGGCGGCATGGTCCTGGGCGCCTGCGGTGTAGTCCGACAATTCGCTTAAGGCACCGATGCTCAGCGCCTCCTTTAAGGCGGAATCAATGTCTTCCTTAAAGGCATAGATCGCGTGAAACTGCTTTGTATCGTAGGAATTTTGAAATTCTAAAATGCTTTCCTCGATGGCCTCTAAACTCTCCTGGTCTAAATGAGAGCTGTCTTGGTTGGCTTCGTTGATGATTTTTGAAATGTCCCCGCTCTCGTCAATCGAACATACCAAGCCGCCATACCCAACCCTTGAAACTTCCTTCATGTAATAGTTGAGGGAGCCTGTAAAGGGGGCGGAAACAATCGTCTCATCCCGGAGCACTAACCCGCGGTAAACGTTGTTTGCCGCCATAGTCCCCTGCTCGACTTCATAAACAGAGATATGCGATGTTGTCATATAAGTAAAAACATTAAAAACCAGATAGATAAAAATAATGGCAAAAATTACAACCCCGATGTTTAGGCTGAAAGGTTTTCTGTATTTTACTATCTTTTTATTTTTTCTCAAAAATTTGTCCGCCTTTTCTTTATTCAACAAATCTATTTGTAACAGTTCAGCCCACGCCATTCGCAATCCCGCACTACGGGCTTCAAAATTGCTCATGAACGGACGTTCTGCTCATAAACAGTCTCGTATTATCATTCATGCAAGCATGATTCGCCTACGAGACTGCTTATGGCTGAACCAATGTCATTAAGTTAACAGCTAACAGATT
>CANQUZ010000105.1 GCA_947627165.1 uncultured Roseburia sp. | reverse complement strand
CCGGAACCTTCCAGGTTAGATGACATCGTGACAGAACAGATTTCCCAATGCGGCAGAATGATGGGCATTCTGCTTTCCGACCATATCATCATTGGGGACAAATCTTATTATAGTTACCGAGAAAAAAAGCGGATTGTGGTATAATCGCGCCCACAATCCAAAGGGAGAGAACAATGACGAATAACGTATACGGTATTGACCTTGGCACCTGCAATATGAAAATCTACTGCAAGTCCACCAACAAGATTTTAAATGAGAAAAACACCATTGCGCTGATCAACAAAAATGAAATCTATGCTTACGGCAATGCTGCTTATGCTATGTATGAAAAAGCGCCGGAGACCATCAACGTTACCTTTCCGGTCACCAGCGGCGTGATTGCGGATTTCAATAATCTGCAGTCCATGCTCCAGCTTTTTTTAGAGTCCCACGCGAAAGGGAAATTAAAGGGGGCGGAGTTTATCGTTGCTGTGCCGACAAGCATTACGGACGTAGAGAAAAAAGCATTTTTTGATATGTTCTATAAGAGCAAATCGTTAAAGCCAAAGAGCGTGCTCCTCTGTGAAAAGCCCATCGCAGATGCCGTGGGGCTGGGGCTTGACGTTAACGATCCTACGGGAATCATGGTGGTGGATATCGGTGCGGACACTACGGAGATTTCCGTAATCTCCTTGGGAGGACTGGTTCTGAGCGCTTTGCTGCATTTTGGCGGAAACAAGATTGATGAGAGCATTATCACCCATGTGAAACGCAACTATAACCTTGTGATTGGGCAAAAGACCGCCCAGAGCTTAAAGGAAGGCTTGGGATCCGGTATGCCTGGAAACCAGGACACCATGGTGGTGGTGGGGCGCGACGTAGTAAGCGGCCTGCCCATCGAAATGGAGATGTCCGGCGAAGTGATTTATGAAGCGATTAAGGATAATTTAAACAATATCTGCAATTCCATCAAGATGATTCTGGAAAAAACCCCGCCGGAGCTGGCGAAAGACATCATTCACTCCGGCATCTACATTACCGGGGGCGGTTCTCAGATCCATAACTTAGAAGAACTGTTCGGACAGATCACAGGCATCCATATCAACACCTGTGAGGAGCCGGAGGAATGCGTGGTGCGGGGATTAGTCAAGATTGTGACGGACAATAAATACAAACATTTAGCATTTAGTATGAAAAATAAGATATTAATTTAGGGGACGACATGAAACGAAAACCGAAATTTATGCTTCCTGCCAAATACGTACTGCTGATTATGACGGGAGTCTGTATTGCAGCGATGCTTATCTGCCTGATGTTAAACATCACGGGAGGCCCGTTAAACACTGTCGCAGGCTATGTATTTGTTCCCATGCAAAAAGGGATCAACACCGTAGGCTCCTGGGCGGCGGACAAGGCGGACCATCTCAAACGTCTCAGCGACGTGATGCAGGACAACGAGGAACTGCAACGTCAGGTGGACAGCCTTACCGCAGAGCTTAACACCATTAAGCTAGAGCAGTACGAATTAGAGAACCTAAGAGAACTTCTGGAATTAGATCAAAAATATCCCAGTTACGATAAGGTGGCGGCAAATGTCATCGGAAAAGACGGTGGGAACTGGTTTACGAATTTCACCATTGATAAGGGGACGGACGACGGCATTGAGACGGACATGAATGTCATCGCCGGAAGCGGTTTAGTCGGGATTGTGACAGACATTGGGCCAAACTATGCCAAAGTGTCGGCAATCATCAATGACACCATGAGCGTCAGCGGCATGGTGACTTCCACCTCAGACAACCTAATCGTACACGGGAGCCTCCAACAGATGAATGAAAATATGGTCATTGAGTTTTCCAACTTAAATGACAAAGACCACGAGGTGACAGTGGGCGATCCGGTGGTGACTTCTTATATATCGGATCAGTACCAGCAGGGAATCCTCATCGGCTACATCAGCTCCATGGAGATGGATGCCAATAACCTTACAAAATCCGGCACCATTACCCCTGCCGTGGATTTTGAGCACATCGCGGAGGTGCTTGTGATCTTAAATAAAAAACAGACGGCGGAAGAGTAAAGGATCAGCATTCTATGAGAAGAAAAATTGTTGTTTTTATTATAATTATCGTATGCTATCTGCTGCAGACGACCGTATTTTCCATCTTTCGGTTCGCGTCTATTTCTCCGAACCTGCTGATCATCGTTGCTTCAGCCTTCGGTTTTATGCGAGGAAAGAAAGAGGGGTTATGGATTGGGTTTTTCTGCGGCCTGCTGTTAGATATCTGGAGCGGCGGCGTGATTGGGTTTTATTCCCTGCTTTATATGTATATCGGATATTTCAACGGGATGTTCCGAAAGGTCTTTTACCCGGAAGACATCAAGCTGCCGCTGCTTCTGATTGCGGGAAGCGACATTGCCTGCAATATGTTGATTTATCTGGTTATGTTCCTTTTGCGAAATAGATACCACTTTAACTACTATTTTTTACATTTAATGCTTCCTGAATTGGTGTATACCATGGTTATGACAATTTTTTTGTATTTCATAATCTTAAAAATCAATCAGCGGCTTGAGGCTATCGAGAAAAGGAGTGCAAGTAAGTTTGTTTGACAATATAAAAGAAGTGTTTCGGATGTTCATCAGATCCCGGCTTACGGTAGTGGCAGTCGTAATTACCTTGCTTTTTTCCGTACTGTTATGGCGGGTTTTTTATTTGCAGATTGTCAATGGAAAAGAATACCAGGACCATTATACGTTAAAAATTGTCAAGGAGCGTACCCTAAACAGCACCAGGGGCAATATTTACGACAGAAACGGAAAACTCCTGGCTTATAATGAGCTTGCCTATACCATTACCATTGAGGATAACGGCACTTACAGCTCCAATAAATCCAAAAATGACTCTTTAAATGCAGAGATTGCACAGATTATCACTGCTTTAGAAAAAAATGGCGATGCGATCATCAACGATTTTAAGATTGATTACAGCGGAAGCGGATACCGCTATAATGTCGAAAAAAATGCCGCCGCATGGAAACGGTTCATTGCCGATGTTTACGGGGAAACGTCCTACGATAATTTGAAATACAACAAAAAATTGGGGTACAACCCGGCGGAAGCCACGGAGCAGCAGGTCATGGACTATCTGCGCAGCTCTTCCCGTTTTGGGATCAGCGAGGAGTACGAGGAAAAAATGGCGTACCAGATTGCCGTGGTGCGCTTTGCCATGTCACAGAATGCCTACCAAAAATATATTGTGACCAACATCGCGGCGAACGTGTCAGAAGAATCGGTCGCCTACATCAGCGAACACGCTTCCCAGCTGCAGGGCGTGGAAGTGGCAAGCGATACGGTCCGCAAGTACAACGACAGCGAATATTTTTCTTCCATCATAGGGTACACGGGCAAAATTTCTACAGAAGAGTACAATAAATTATCCGAAGAAGACGACAGTTATACCCTCAATGACGTCGTTGGGAAATTGGGCATTGAGCAGTATATGGACCGTGAATTAAAGGGGACGAAAGGGTATGAAAAACTTTATGTGGACCATTTAGGCAAGGCGGTGGAAATCATCTCGCACGAGGATCCGGTTGCCGGCGGAAATGTCTACATCTCCATCAATTCAGACTGGCAGGCCGCAATCTACAACCTGTTAGAGCAGGAGATTGCCGGGATTGTCTATTCCAACATTGAAAACCCTTCCTCCGACATCAGCATTCCGATGACGGACGTTTATTTTGCCTTAATCAACAACAATGTGATTGATATCGAAAAATTTTACAAGACGGATTCTTCTGCAGCGGAGAAGGAGGTCTGGCAATTATTTTCCAGCAGGCAGGAAGACGTCGTCAACCAGATACGCTCGGAATTAAAGGAAGAAGGCGCCGCTCCCTTTGTCTCCTTAAACGAGGAATACCAGGATTACTATACCTACATCATCAATCTGTTAAAAGAGGAACAGATTTTGGTGACATCCAGAATTGATTCCTCCGACGCCGTCTACCAAAAGTGGAAGAATGGGGAGATTAGCCCACAGGAATATTTAAAACATACCATTACCCAAAATTGGATTGATATTACCAGTTTTTCTGTGGAGGAGAAATATTCGGATTCTACAGAAATATATGCTTCGCTCTGCGATCATATTATAGAAGATATTTCCATCCATAAGACATTTTCTAAAATTATTTATGAATACCTGATAAAAGCAGGAGTGATTACCGGAAGGCAGCTCTGCCTGATCCTGTTTGACCAGAACGTTTTAACCTTTGACGACGAGGAAGTGGCGGGCCTTTCTAATGGAACGATTGCCCCCAATGCTTTCCTCAAGGAAAAAATCAAAAACCTGGAGATCACTCCGGCGCAGTTGGCGTTAGATCCCTATTCCGGTTCCTGCGTGGTAGCGGATACCGATACGGGGGAGATTTTAGCATTGGTGAGTTATCCCGGATATGATGCGAATAAACTGGCAAATAAGGTGGATGCGGAATACTTTGAAAGCCTGAAGGAAAACGACTCGCGCCCGCTGTTAAATTATGCTACACAGCAGGGAACGGCGCCGGGCTCCACGTTTAAAATGGTGACCGCCACTGCGGGCTTAGCGGAAAACTGCATCAGCTCCAGTGAACAGATTTTAGATACCGGGGAATATGAAAACGTCAGCAATAAGCCGAAATGCTGGATTTACCCGTCCGCTCATGGCCTGCTCAACGTGTCGGAGGCGTTAAGGGACTCCTGCAACTACTTTTTCTATGAAGTGGGGTACCGCCTCAGTACCGGCAACTACAGCGCAAACTACAGTGACGAAGCGGCAAAGCATGGAATTGGCCTGATTGAAAAGTATGCATCGCTTTATGGGCTTGATGAGACGACCGGCATTGAAATTGAAGAAAGTTCTCCGCAGATTGCAGATGACTTCCCGGTCATGGCGGCCATCGGGCAGAGTAATAACAGCTACACAACCGTGCAATTATCCCGCTATGTGACAGCCGTTGCCAACAGCGGCACTGTGTATGAATATACGCTCCTCAACCGTGTGGAAGATAACGAAGGAAAGGTGCAAAAAGTCTATGAGCCAAAGGTGCGGAATACGATAGATGTCTTAAGTGCAGAGGATTGGGAGGCAATCCATTCCGGTATGCGCATGATGGTGGAAAACAGCGCGGAATTTACTGATTTTGCCCTGCCCGCCGCCGGAAAAACCGGTACGGCGCAGCAGTCTGCGAACCGACCGAACCATGCGCTGTTCGTAGGGTATGCGCCTTATGACAACCCGAAGCTGTCGATTGCCTCACGTATCGCTTACGGCTATACGTCGCACAATGCGGCGGAACTATCCAGAAACGTCCTGTCCTACTGCTTAGGGGTAGAGGATAAGGATACGCTTTTAAGCGGACAGGCAGAGGAAGTCAACGGAACGTCAAATGCTTTCAGCGACTAGCTCATTGGAATAATTCCTCAATACATACCGTAGCGAGGTTTTATTATAAATCAAAGACAGGAGGTTCTCCTTTATGGGTGAAGTGATTACTTTTACTTCAGGAAAAGGCGGCGTTGGAAAAACCACATCCACAGCTAACGTCGGAGTTGGACTTTCACTGTTAGATAAAAAAGTGATATTGGTGGACACCGATATCGGCTTGAGAAATTTAGACGTTGTCATGGGACTGGAGAACAGGATTCTCTACAACCTGGTAGACGTGCTGAAAGGAAAATGCAGGGCAAAACAGGCGATTATCAAGGACAAGCGTTTTCCGAATCTCTCCATCATCCCCTCTTCCTGCACCAAAGACCCCGGAAGTGTAGATCCGGGAAAAATGAAAGAATTGATGATGGACCTGCGTGAAGACTATGATTACATCCTAGTGGACAGCCCGGCCGGAATCGAACAGGGATTTCAGCTGGCGTTGGCGCACACGGATCGGGTAGTGGTCGTAACGACCCCGCAGATTGCGGCAATCCATGATGCAGACTGTGTTTTACAGATTTTAAAAAGACAAAAGATACGCGATATAAATTTATTAATCAACGGTTTCCGCAGCCAGCTCGTCAGGGACGGCGATATGTTAGACGTGCCGGACATCTGCGAATTGCTGGATGCAGAATTGCTGGGCGTGGTGCTGGAAGATGAAAACATCATCATTGCCCAAAACCACGGAACACCGGTGATGGGGCAGCATTCGGTTTCAGAGGGCTGTTACCAAAACATTGCGCGCAGGATTGCCGGAGAAGAAATTCCCATCCCCGATTACTTAAAATCAAAGAGCATTTTTTCCAGATTCTTCTGGAAACACAATCCGTCCAAAAAGGCGGCGGCTTCTGTCGAGGGAGGGAAATAATATGGCAAAGAATCATTCCGGACTGGTTGCAAAAGAGCGCTTAAAAATCATGATGACAGCATCGAAAGAACGGTTAGATGACGAAACGTTAAATCAGATACGTCAGGAAATCGGCACGGTCATCACGAAATATGTGGTGATTGAACCGGAAAATGTCGAAGTAAGAGTATTCTTAAAGGATTACAAAAAGAGAGAATAGTGTGAAAAATCACACTGATGTGCTGATTTTTCACACGGGACTTTGTGCCGGAGCATCACAAATTCCCCTGATGTCAGACGCGAATTTGAGATTCGCGTCGCCCCGTCGCGAAAACGCTCCGGAATGGAGATTAGTATGTTAAAGATATACAAACTAAAGAACTATAAATTCATACTGATTTTATTTGTGATAACCTTAAACATCCTGGGTGTGCTGCTGGTAGGAAGCGCAAACCCCGATGACCAGAAGAAGCAGATTTTGGGAATGATTGCAGGATTAACCGTTATGTTTATCGTATCTTTGATTGACTATAATTTTATTCTGAAATTTTCCTGGCTGATTTATCTGTTTGCGATTGCGCTGCTGGCATTGACGAAAATTGCCGGAGATGACAGCAAAGGGGCGCAGCGTTGGTTTGAAATCGGCGGTTTCCGCTTTCAGCCGTCAGAATTGGTGAAGATTCTGATTATCTTGTTTTTTGCCTACTATTTTATGAGGCATGAGGAAGCGATCAATACACCCCAGGTGATTTTAAGTTCCCTTGTCTTAGCGGCGGTTCCCCTGGGGCTTATCGTCCTGCAGCCGGACCTTTCCACCACGATTGTAACGGCGTTGGTGTTTGCCTCGCTTTTATTTGTGGCGGGCATCAGCTACAGGCTGGTATTCGGAGTGTTAGCGGTCTGCATCCCGGGGGTGTTAGCCGGCATGACT